>DAOMFH010000110.1:2162-6770 GCA_035429705.1 Actinomycetota bacterium | reverse complement strand
CGGTACCCCCATCGCTGACCGCTACCCGCGGCCGTCCGCCCAGATGCTGCCGAGGCGGTGGATGCGCAGGGAGTCGACCTTGATCGAGCCCGACTCCGAGCTCAGTTCGACCGCCCGCGGTCCCTCGCCCGGGAAGCTGAACGAGGTCAGGGACTCCACGCCGTCGCCGACGAAGACCTCGACGGATCCGCGGTCGACGAACACGCGCAGTTTCAGGCGATCTCCGGTGAAGGGCGCGGATCGGCAGCCCCGGTCCCCGCTTCCCGTGGTGCGCCGGTCGAGCACGACCCGGCGGGCCTGGTCGTCGTAGCAGATGAACGTCGCGGCCCCGGGTGCGGTCTTGTGCACGCTCAGCCCGACCCGCTCCGAGGTCGTGCCGGCCAGGTCGACCTCCAACTCGATCTCCACCGCCTCAGCGTCTTCGAGCAGGACCCGGTCCTCGTTGACCCCGAGCTCGAACGCGCCGTAGTCCCAGGTCTGCTCGCGCAGCCGCGTGAGCTCCCCGATCGGGCGCGCCCGCAGATGATCGTCGTCGTCCAGGGTGAGCTCGCGCGGGACGGTGAGCTGGCCGGACCAGCCGTCGGCCGCCTGGGTGGCGATGGGCAGGGTGAAGGACCCCAGCCAGCCGAACACGATGCGCCGGCCGTCCGGGGCCAGGAAGGTCTGCGGGGCGTAGAACTGGTGCCCCCAGTCCAGCGGCCGGTACTCGGTGAGCTGCTCGAACACCCCGCCCGGCTCCCAGGTGCCCACGACGTAGCCGGCGTTGTGACCGTTGCGGTGCAGATAGCCGTCCGGGCGCGGGCCCATCGGGCAGTACAGGATCACCCACTTGTCCCCGAGCGGGAACATGTCGGGGCACTCGAGCATGTAGGCGTCGGGGTTCGGGTCCTGGTAGACCACCCGGTCGAACTCCCAGGTCCGCATGTCAGCCGACGTGTACAGCCAGACCTCGCCGCGCTTCTCGGCCGAGCAGGCCCCGAAGACCATGTACCAGGTGTCGCCCATCCGCCACACCTTCGGGTCGCGGAAGTGCAGCAGGCCGTCGGGGCACTCGACGAGCACGCCCTGCTTGTCGAAGGTGATGCCGTCGTCGGAGACCGCCAGGCACTGGACCTGCAGGTTGCCCTCGTCCTCGTTGACGCCGTTGCGCCAGCGGTGCCCGGTGTAGTACGCGTACAGCCGGTCGTCGTCGGACACGACCGCGGAGCCGGAGAACACGCCGTCCCGGTCGGCCTCGATGCTGGGGGCCATCGCGATGGGCTCGCGGCGCCAGGTGACGAGGTCCTCGCTGGAGACGTGGCCCCAGTGCATCGGACCCCACTGGGTTCCGAACGGGTGGTGCTGGAAGTACACCTGGTAGCGGCCTTTGAAGAACGACAGCCCGTTCGGGTCGTTGATCCAGCCCGCCTGTGCGGCGATGTGGAAGGTCGGGTACCACCGGTCCAGGCGACCGGCCCGCAGAGTCGCGACACCCTGCTCGGCCCGCTCGAGTTCCGCGCTCATGACCCGGCCTCCGTTCCGACCACCGGGGTACTGCCCGACCGGACGAATGGATCACCGAGCACATCCTGGTCGTCCTTCTTCAGGACGTAGAACGCGTAGACGCCTGAGGCGGCCACGATGCCGGCGATCACCATGAAGGTGCGCTGGTAGCCGACCGCGTCACGCAGGGCACCGAGCGGGGCCGACATCAGGACGTTGCCGATCTGGGCGGAGATCTGGAAGCCGACCATGTACAGCGTCGCCGACAGCGCGGTGCTGAAGTGCAGGGTGAAGTACCGGAAGATCGGCAGGATGAACAGCGGGACCTCGATCGCGTGGAGCATCTTCACCGCGGAGACCGCCACCGGATCGGAGAGCAGCGCGCAGCCGGTGATGCGGAAGAACATGACCGAGACGCCCATGAGCAGGGCGGTGCGCACACCGACCTTGCGCATGATGATCGGGACCACGCCCATCATGGCCGCCTCGGTGAACACCTGCGCGGAGTTCAGCACGCCGTAGACCTGCTGGCCGCGTTCCTGGGTGCTGAACAGGTTGGTGTAGAACTCGGGGAACATCTGCTGGTCGAACACCGTGTAGAAGGTCCACGAGAACAGCACGAACACGATCACCTGCCACAGCGACGGCATGCGCAGCAGGCCCACCATCTCGTGGATGCCCGGGGTCGACGGCTCCTCGTCGCCGTGGGGGCCGACTGCGTGCCGCGGCGACTTCCAGAACAACTGGATCAGCAGCAGGGCCAAGCCGAACCCGGAGGCGATCCAGAAGTTCAGGTGCGGGTTGATGGTGAACAGGAAGCCGGCCGCCAGGGCGACCATGGCGTAGCCGAAGGATCCCCATGCCCGTGCTTGACCGTACTCGAAGCCGAACCGGCGGCTGAACCTCTCGGCCAGCGCCTCGAGCAGGCCGACGCCGGCCATGAACCCGGCGGACAGCACGATCGCGCCGATCACCACGCCGAGCATGAACTGGGTGCGCAGCAGCGGCTCGTACACCAGCGTCATGAACGGCCCGATCAGGGTTGTGATCACGGCGATGAGGATCGCGATGTGCCGCTTGGTGCCCAGCCGGTCCTGTCCGGTCCCGTAGAGGAACATGATGATCAGCGTCGCCAGCGAGTTGACCGCGTAGATCGTTCCGACCTGGGCGCCGTCCAGGCCCAGGCCGTGGTCCTCGTTCGTCAGCCAGATCTGGAAGAACGACCACCAGATGCCCCACGAGGCGAAGAACAGCAGCAGGGTCAGGGAACTCCGGAGATAGGCGGGGTTCTTGAGTGTCTTCGACAAGTCGGCCATGGGAACGGGTCTCCTTTCGGTAGCCAGTGTGTCGTGAATCACACGCTATAACGATTTAGCACGAAATACAAGGGGAAAGAACGTGCCGAGCGGGAACTTCTTCGCCAGGTGACCGGCCGCACGGTCTGACGGGAAGGTCAGCCCAGCCGGCGAACCGACCCTCGCTCGACCAGGGGCATCGGCACGAGGGTCTCCGACGGAAGCTCCCGCGCCTGGCCCGCGGCGACGCTGTCCAGCAGACGATCCATGGCCGTGCGGCCCATCTCGAGGTACGGCAGCCGCACACTGCTGAGTTGGGGCCGCAGGTACGTCGCCACCGGCTCGTCGTCGAAGGACATCACAGACAGGTCGTCGGGGATGGCCAGGCCCCTGGCCTGGGCGGCCTGATACACACCGAGGGCGACGCGGTCGTTGGCGGCCAGGATCGCCGTCACGTCGGTGTTCTCGAGGATCTCGACGGCCCCCGCGTAGCCCAGGTCGGGCTCCCAGTCCGCACCTTCGACCTCGTGGGCGAAACGCAACCCCGCCGCCTGCAGGCCGGCGTCGATGCCGGCCAGGCGTCGTGCGATGGTCGCCGAGACCGCAGGATCCAGATGCTGTGCCGAGCGCCCGATGAAGGCGATCCGGGTGTGCCCGTTGGTGAGCAGGTGCTCGATGGCCGTGAGCCCGCCGTGGTACTCGTCGGGCAGTACGGCTGCCCGCCCCTGCGCGGTTCCGTTGACCACCACCGCGGGGATCCTGCGCGGGATATCGGGCAGTTGCACGAGACGGGCTCGCATCAGCCCGAACAGCAGTCCATCGACGCGCCGGGCCAGCAGCACCCGCACCGACTCCTCGAGCAGTTCCGGCCGGTTGTCCGTCTCGGTCATGATCACGACGTGGTCGCGCTGGGCACCCGCATCCAGCAGGCCGCGGATCATCGGAGAGGCGTAGCGGGTGAGCGTGACCTCGTCGGAAACGAAACCCACGGCCAGCGACCGGCCGGTCCGCAGGCCCCGCGCGGTCGGGTCGACCCGGTAGCCGAGCTCGGCGGCCGCCGCGCGGACGCGGGCGGCGGTGGTCTCGGAGATCCGGGTGTTGGGCCGGTCGTTCAGGACGAAGCTCACGGTCGTCTTGGACACGCCGGCCCGTGCCGCCACATCGGCCAGGGTGACACGCCGCTGGGCCACGGGACAGACCTCCTCCAGCGCCGGGTCCATCGACACCGTCTGCTGAGTCTATTGGGTGTCACCGCCGGGCCGATCCAGTTGCGGGTTCCTCGGCGCAGTCGGCAGCGCGGATCCGCCAGACCCGCTGTCGAGACGCAGTCTGCGGTCACGATCGCGGCGCGGTCAACTCCAGCGCCGCGGGACGGACCGGGGTCAGACGACCACGCAGGTCAGGCCGACGAGCGCGCCCTTGACCGCGTCGGCCACGGCCAGCAGATCCTGGACCGGGTCACCGAGCGACTGGTGGTGGTATGAGGGATCCAGCGCATGCACGCCGGATGCGATCTCCTCGACCTTCCGGCTCACCAGGGTGGGCTCGTGCAGCATCTCGAGCGCCTCGGACAACGAGCGGGTCATGCTGTCCACGACGTAGAGAGCAGCCACGGTGGTCTCCGGGACGTTCGGTTTGGTCGACAGCAACGTCCCGAGTGCCATGACCGAACGGAACATGGCCCGCAGATCGTCGGCCAGAGTGCGCAGCGCTGTACCAGTGCCGCCGAATCCCCCGCCGTGGAAGTCGGCGCCCTCGGCGTAGATCTCTTGCAGTTCCTCGTACTCCTGCCCACGCAGGTCGTCGCGAGCCATCCCGGCCAGCACCTGGG
>DAOMFH010000110.1:0-2062 GCA_035429705.1 Actinomycetota bacterium | reverse complement strand
GACCTGACCGGCGTGCGGGTACTGCGCCAGAAGCAGCAGGCCCATGAGCAGCGCGAAGGCCGGCTCGAGGGCCATCAGTGTGCCGAAGGCTGAGGTGGTCAGCCGCCGCAGGGCGAGCATCTCCAGGGAGAACGGGATGACCGGTAGGAGCAGCGCCAGCCCGAAGGCCGCTGCGACCACTGACCAGCTGAGCCCTCCGGACACCTGCGGGATGCCGATGAACGCCGTCGAGATGGCGGCCACGGGGATCGTGATCGACAGGCCCTCCAGGCCGCTGAACCTGTCGGCCACGTGCTGGGTGAGCAGGATGTAGGTCGCCCATCCGCAGGCGGCCAGCCCGGCCATGAACACGCCCAGCAGATCCACGTCCCCGCTCCAGGGGTCGGTCATCAGCACCACTCCGACCAGGGCCAGCGCCGGCCAGACGAGCAGTGAGCGCCGATGGCTGCGGAACACCGCCACGCCCAGCGGGCCCAGGAATTCGATGGCGACCGCGGTGCCCAGGGGGATCCGCTCGAGGGCGGTGAGGAAGGCGATCGTGATGAACCCGGAGGCCACCCCGAGGGGCAGAAGCAGTTGAAGATCCGAGCGCCGCAGTCCTCGCAAGGGCGGCCGGTTGACGAGCAGGAAGATGACCGCCCCGGCGCACAGCCGCAGCCACGCGGTGCCGGCTGCCCCCACCACGTCGAACAGCGGCACCGACAGGGCCAGGCCCAACTGCACGCTGATGATCGAGGTGACCGCGAGCGACCAGGCGGGGACGCGGTCGGTGACCCGCATCGCCGGCTCCCTTCGTACAATACCCCTATCGGGTATAGGAGGTTCATGTATGGCCCAGGTCCACCCGTACCGGCATCCAGCCTGGTACGGCTCCGTGATGGGTACCGGGGCACTGTCCCTGGCCTTGGCCGTGCAAGCCACCACCTGGGACTGCGAGTGGCTGCGCCTGGGTAGCGAGGCCGTGCTCGTACTGGCCACGCTACTGGCTGTCGTCCTGCTGCCGCGCTACACCGGTCGATTGCGCGACCGCGGGCACTTGGCGGCGGAACTGGCGGACCCCGCGCACGGAGCGATGCTCGCCACCCTGCCGGCCGGGTTGCTGGTCCTGGCGACCGGGTGGGGCCGGGTGGGCCAGGAACTGGTCGGTCGCGCGGCCGCGCTGTGGACGGACGGGATCCTGCTGGTGATCGGCACGCTGATCGCGTTGGTCCTGGGAGTGGTGTGGTCGGCGGCCATGCTGCAGGGCACAGCGGGTCTGGAGGGGGTCAACGGCGGCTGGCTGATCCCGCCGGTCATGAACCTGCTGGTGCCGCTCGCGCTCGCGCCGCTGATCGCCGCCAGTCCGGGTTCGGCGGGCCTGCTGGCTTTCGTCGGCTTCGCCTTCTACGGCGTCGGGCTGATCCTGTTCATGGCGATCATGACACTGTTGATCGCCCGCCTGGCCCTGCGCGAGCCGCTGGCGCCGGCCATGGCGCCGTCGCTGTGGATTCCGCTGGCACCGGCCGGGGTGATGGGGCTGTCCCTGGTTCAACTCCTGCGGGCAGCCTCCGAATCGGGGGTTACCGGATTCCCGGACGTCGCCGGCGGTGTGCTGGTGTCCGCGATGGGCCTGGGGTTCGGGTTGTGGTGGGCGGCCTTCGCCGGGGTCGAACTGCAGCGGTTGCGGCGTGCGGGCGGCCCACCCCGGCATCCGGGCTGGTGGGGATTCGTCTTCCCCATCGCGGCGATGACCCTCAGCCTGGCCACGGTCGGGGTGCTCACCGGGATCGCCGCCCTGCAGGTCGCCGGGGCGGTCGCCACGACCGTGCTGCTCGGGGTGTGGGTGCTGGTCGCCGTGCGGACCTTCCGGATGGGCTGGGCGCCCGGCTCGCAACTTGAGCCGTAGCGGCCGTTCAGGACCGCGGGCGCCTCAGAAAGCCACTCCGGCCGCCGCGGCGGTCTGCATGCCGGCGCCGGCCAGCCAGGATCGCACCTCGGCGGTGTTGTCCGTGGTGATGGCCCAGACCCCGTCGGCCAGGCACACGTCGATCGCCCGTGGGTCGTTGACCGTCCACACCATCCA
>DAOMFH010000109.1:0-6805 GCA_035429705.1 Actinomycetota bacterium | reverse complement strand
CCGGAACCCCGATTGCGCGCAGGCGGCCGAACGGGAACCGGTGCGATCACCGGCCAGTGGGGGCGGCACCCCCGCAGCCGGCTCACCGTGCCCGACGCCGGCGACCGGAGAGCCAGCGGACCGGGTCAGGTGAACAGAACACCTTCCACGACGTTCGGTGGTGGCGCGGCGCGCCCGACGAGGATTCTGGCTGCTGGACTCGGGGTGCCCGAGGCGTCGCGGCGCTCGTCCACCTCCGGGAGGGGCAGGGGTTTTCCGCCTGGCGAGCAGGCCAGGGGGGTCCGAGCGACGCATGCGCCCAGCAGGGCCGTTTCGGCGGCCAGTAGCCGGTGGCAGCGCACCCCGACACCATCGCGGCCGGTGCGCGGGAAGGCGTCCAGAGAAGTGACCTTCAGGCTGCTGACCGCCGCGCCGTTGCCCGCCTGGGTGACCACGAGGTCGCCAGACTCTCCCGGACCGGCGGCCACGACCCGGATCCCGCTCTTCAGCCGCATCCCGGCGACCCCGCGAGCGCCCGCGCCCTGCACCGGGACACTCTCGACCGCCGTGCGCAACAACTGTCCCGCTGAGCTGACGATCACCAGGTCCTCGGATGCCTCGCAGCCGAAGGCGGCCACCAGCGAGTCCTTCGGATCCAGGGCCATGACCTGCTTGCTGCCCGGCTCGACCACGCACCGCTTGGCCCGGCCGAGTGCCGACACCAGCATCACCGTGGAACCGAACGCGGCCACCCCGGCGACCTCACTGTCGGCCGGCAGGTGAAGGAAATCCCGGAGGGTGACGGTGGCCTTCAAGGAGGGCGAGTCCGCGGTCTCGGGCAGACTGGGAAGGTCAACCACCTCGAGTGGCACCACGAGACCGGTGGAGGTGATCACCGCGACGGTGCCGCGCGTGGTGGCCGGCAGGATGGTGAGCAGGGCGTCGTGGGCGACCCTCCTGGTGCCTTCGCGAGGCGGGTCGACCGATGCGCTGCGAGCGGCCATGCCGGTGACCGACACCAGCACCTGGCAGGGCTCGTCGGGGATCTCGAGGGATTGGCTGGACGTGGCCGGTCCCGCCGAGTCGAGCAGCACGGTACGCCGGGGATTCCCGAACGCCTCAGCCACGTCGGCCAGTTCCCCGTCAAGCGTCTGCTTGAGCACGTCGTCGCTGCCGAGCAGCTCCTCGAGGCCCGCGATCGTGGCCCGCAGGTCGTCGCGCTCCGCCTCGAGTTCGATGCGGGAGAATTTCGTGAGCCGCCGCAACGGCATCTCGAGGATGTAGTTGGTCTGTTCCAGGCTCAGGTCGAAGATCTCCATGAGACGCTGCCGTGCCATGGCGGTGTCGTCACTGCCCCGGATCACCTGGATCACCTCGTCGATGTCGAGGATCGCTATGAGCAGGCCGTCGACCAGATGCAGTCGCTCCTGCGCCTTGCTGAGCCGGAAGGCGCTGCGCCGCCGGATCACCTCGACGCGGTGGTCAAGGAACACCTGCAGCAACTCGCGCAGCCCAAGCGTGCGCGGGGCCCCGCCCACAAGCGCCACGGCGTTGATCGTGAAGTTGTCCTCCAACGGCGTCAGCCGGTACAGGTCGGCCAGGACCGCGTCCGGGTTGAACCCGCTCTTGACCTCGATGACCAGCCGGGTGCCCTGTTCGCCGTCGGACAGATCGGTGACCGCCGAGATCCCGGTGATCTTCTTGGCGTTGTGCAGTTCCTTGATCTTCTCGATGACCCGTTCCGCGCCGACGTTGAATGGCAACTCGGTGACCACGATGCCCCGCTTGCGGGGACTCAGGGACTCGACCTGGGCGGTAGCCCGGATCTTGAAGGACCCGCGACCGGTTTCGTAGGCCTCCCGGATCCCGTCCAAGCCGATGATCTGCCCACCGGTGGGCAGATCGGGGCCGGGAACGAAGCGCATCAGAGCGTCCAGAGACGCATCGGGGTGCTTGAGCAGATGCCGTGCCGCGGCGATCACCTCGATGAGGTTGTGCGGGGCCATGCTGGTGGCCATCCCCACGGCGATGCCGGTAGTGCCGTTGACCAGCAGGGCCGGTACGGCCGCAGGGAGGACATCGGGCTGCACCTCGCGTCCGTCGTAGTTCGGGCCGAAGTCGACGACGTCCTCGTCGATGCCGTCGAGCATCGGACCGGCGGCCGCGGCCAGACGGCATTCGGTGTACCGCATGGCGGCCGGGCCGTCGTCGGGGGAGCCGAAGTTGCCGTGGCCGTCGATGAAGGGCAGGCGCATCGAGAAAGGCTGCGCCATGCGCACCAGCGCGTCGTAGATGGCCGACTCGCCGTGCGGGTGCAGCCGGCCCATCACCTCGCCGACCACCCGGGCGCTCTTGACATGCCCGCGATCGGGCCGCAACCCCATCTGGCCCATCTGGTACAGGATCCGGCGGTGGACCGGCTTGAGGCCGTCCCGGGCATCGGGCAGAGCCCGGGAGTAGATGACGGAGTAGGCGTACGTGAGGAAACTCGACTTCATCTCCGCGGACACGTCGATGTCCGTCACGTGCCCCTCGTCGGGGGGGATCAGGGTTCCCGAGGCCATGGGCCTCATTCTCACCCAACCGGGACGAGAAACTCAGCAGGGGTGGTGTGGCTGTGGATCGCGTCAGGCGGCCGGAGTGGACAGCGAATGGATCTGGTTCACGATCTTCTCCAGGTCACTGATCAGGTTCTCCCGCAGGAACGGGTCCTGGGTGGTGGCGATCCGCGCATGCAACAGCTCTTCACGCTGGCGCAGAAGCGTCAGGTCTGCGGTCACCATGCACCTCCTTCAACTCCACGTGGGCTGTCTGGGTCACAACCCGGGTATCGACCGTAAGCAACATAGTTATTAGCACAACTCGTCGCAAGCCGGGGCATGGGGGGCGGGCGACACGCGTGCGATCTGGCCGAAGGGGCCGCTCGCGCTGCGTCGCCGGGATCCGGTCAACCTTCGCGGTGATCGATAACCTGTAGCCATGACGTCGAATCCGGTTGCTGAGGCGTACCCCGAGCACTGGGAGGCCGACGTCATTCTGCGAGACGGCCGGATCTGTCACATCCGACCGATCCGCCCCGAGGACCGAGAAGGTCTCGCCGCGTTCCACGAGACGCTGTCGGCCGAGACGGTCTACTACCGCTTCTTCGCCCCCTATCCGAAACTGACCGACCGCGACCTGCAGCGCTTCACGACAGTCGACTACATCGACCGGGTCGCCCTGGTAGCGGTGGTGGCCGGGCAGATCATCGGCGTGGGCAGATACGACCGGATCGACCGGGCCGAGGCTGAGGTCGCGTTCGTGATCAGCGACGACCACCAGGGTCGCGGACTGGGTTCGATCCTGCTCGAGCACCTCGCGGTGGCGGCCCGGGAGCGGGGAATCGCGCGGTTCGTCGCGGAGGTCCTTCCGACGAACCGCAGAATGCTCGCCACATTCGAGGAGGCCGGATTCAAACCCACCCAGGCCATGGACGAGGGTGTGGTCAAGCTGCATTTCGACATCAGCCCGACGCCGTTGTCCCGGGACGTCATGCAGGCGCGCGAGCAGCGGGCCGAAGCCCGTTCGGTCGCATCCCTGCTGTCCCCGCGCTCTGTGGCGCTGATGGGCGCCAGCCGCCGCGAGGGAACGGTCGGGAACGTGCTTCTGCACAACTTGCGGGATGCGAGGTTCACGGGTTCGCTGGTGGCGATCCATGCGGAGGCCGACAGCATCGCCGGGGTGCCCTGTTTCCCGAGCCTGGCCGAAGCACCCGGGCCGATCGACCTGGTGGTGGTCGCGGTGCCGGCGGACCGGGTGCTGGCTGCGATCGGCGAGGCCGGGGATGCCGGGGTCCTGGGTGCGGTGGTGGTCTCAGCGGGATTCGCCGAGTCGGGCGGGGAAGGCCGGGTACTGCAGCGCAGACTGATCCAGCACGCCCGGGCCAACGGCCTGCGCATCATCGGTCCCAACGCCCTGGGGATCATCAACACCGACCCGCACATCCAGTTGAACGCCTCGCTGATCTCCGGCGGAATCCCGCGTGGGCGGATCGGCTTTTTCGCCCAGTCCGGTGCCCTCGGCGCATCGCTGCTGATGACCGCCAATGACCGGGGATTGGGTGTGTCGACGTTCGTGTCGGCGGGCAATCGTGCGGACGTCTCCGCCAACGACCTGTTGCAGTACTGGGAGGACGACGACGCCACCGGCCTGGTGCTGCTCTATCTGGAGAGCATCGGCAACCCGCGCAAGTTCGCCCGGGTGGCGCGACGACTGGGCGCCCGCAAGCCCATAGTGGCGGTGCGATCGGGTCGCAGTACCCAGTCGCTGCCGCTGGGACACACCGTGCGACGCACGGCGCTACCCACCCAGGCCATCGACGCGATGTTCGAGCAGGCGGGGGTAATGCAGGTCGACTCCCTGTCGGAACTGTTCGACGTCGCCAGCCTGCTGACCTTCCAACCGCTGCCGCGCGGCCGGCGGGTCGCCGTGGTCGGCAACAGCGACGCGCTCGGCGTGCTGACCGCCGACGCATGTGAGGCCAATGGGCTCGATGTCGCCGGGGACCCGGTGCTGCTGGATCATCACACCGACCTCGCGCGGCTCAGCGAAGCGGTGGAACGGGCGATCCAGAGCCCCGACTCGGACTCTGTGATCGTGCTGCACGTACCGGTCATCCGGGGGGACGACCCCCACGTCACCGAAGCCCTGCGTGGGCTGGCGGAGAACTCCACGAAGCCACTGCTGGCGGTGCTGATGGCCGAGGAGCACGACCGCCGGGTCATCGCCGTAGAGGGACCCCACGGCCTTCCCGGGCGCGGATCTGTGCCGATCTTCCACGAGGTCGAGCCCGCCGTGCGCGCCCTGTCCACCCTGGTCACGCACGCCCGCTGGCTGGAGACGCCGCGCGGCACCGTGCCGCACCTGCCGGATGTCTCTCCCACCCGCGCGCGGGCCGTCATGCGCGAGATCCGCGACCGGGCGATCTCCGGGCACGGGGAGCAGGCGCTGGTCCCAGTGGACAACCCGGACCTGCAACGCCTGCTCAACTGCTACGGGATCCGGCTGTGGGACTCCCACATCGTTACCAGTGAGGCGCAGGCGGTGGGGGTCGCACGGCAGGTGGGATACCCGATCGTGCTGAAGACCGCTCATCCGGGGCTGGTGCACCGCCCCGACCTGGGTGGCGTCCGGGTCAATCTGGAGAATGAGGCGGCCGTGCGCACCGCCTACCTGTCGATGATCGCGACGCTGCCCGCGGAGGCGCAGAAGCGCCTGATTCTGCAACAGCAGGCACCGGCCGGGGTGGCGTGCGTGGTCGAGAAGCGAGAGGACGCATTGTTCGGCCCGGTGGTGTCCTTCGGAATCGCGGGGGAGGTGACCCGGTTGCTGCAGGACCGGGGATTCCGCATCCCACCGCTGACCGACCGGGACGTGGACGACCTGATCAAAGCGCCGAAGGCGGCCCCCTTGCTGTTCGGCTACCGGAACTCCCCGCCAGTCGACATCGAACTGCTCGCCGGGCTTCTGCACCGGGTCGGTCAACTGGCCGACGACATGCCTGAACTCACACGCCTGGAACTCAACCCGATCATCGTGTCCGGTCGCAGCCTGGCTGTGGTGGGAGCAGCCGCCTGGAGCGGTCCGGCGATGATCCGGGCTGATCTGGAGGCCCGTCGCCTTCCCGGCTGAGGCGAGTCGCCGCCGGTCCGCACCCACCCGCCCGGCCGCTTTCCCGAAGGCGCCGGCCCCCACCGGCCGCAGGGCCACCAGCGGCCACCGGGGTGTGCGAGTCCGGGCCACGATGCTGAAGCCGGGGCAGTCGTGGTGTCAAGATGGGTGCCATGGCGACGACTCCGACTCAACCGACGCTGCGGGAAGCGATCGAGCGCACCGGGTACTACCCGGATGTGGTGCAGGACGTGCTGGACAACGCTCTCAGCAACGAAGCGGTGCGCGACTTCATAGTCCAGCACGAGACGACCTTCGACCGGGCCGACGAGATCCGCCGCCACATCACCGTTCTGCTGCTCACGGCCGGGCGCCTGCTGGTCGTCCACGTGGACGAGCACTCGGATGCTGAACAAGGCGGCGGCATGCAGGCGACATCGACCACCGAGTCGGTGCCTTTGTCGCTGATCGGCCCAGTCGTCGTACAGCGAGTCGTCGACAACCCTGCTCACTTCCGGCCCGGGGATCTTCCCACCGAGGTGGTCCTGACCGTGAACTGGGGGAGTATCAGTCGCATCGACCTGGAGCCGGCAACCTGCGGGGATCCGCAGTGCGAGGCCGACCACGGCTACACGGGGGCCCTGGCCATGGACGACTGGAGCCTGCGCGTGTCACGCGCGGCCGACGGTGACGATGTGGTGCAGGCCGCCCTGCGGTTCTCGACCTCACTGATCGCTGCCACCTCCGGGTGACAGATCGGATTCGAGGGGGCAGTCCGGGCCGCTCGGGACCCGGCCGTTGCGGGGCGTTCTGAGTGTCACATGGCGGGCTTGGCAACCGTGCGTGGATCGGGTCCGGTAACAGTCGCGGCCGCAGGCGCAGGCGCGGTGGGGGTCGCGGCGGGGCTCGCGGTGGGAGTCGGGGCTGTGGTCTGTTGTGCGGGCTTGCGTCGTTGGGGGGTGTTGCTCACCGGCGCAGGGGGCTTTCGTGATTGCCTCCCGAGAGCCCCCGGCTGCCTGTGCGAGCCTGGTCGTCTGACCCCGGAACCGGCGCGCTGCAGCCGTTAGCGAACGCTGCACCCGTTAGCGAACGCTGCACCCGTTAGCGAACATCGGCCGGATTCTTGCTCACGGATGTTGCAATCGCTCACGGATGTTGCATTCGCTCACGGATGTTG
>DAOMFH010000108.1:2609-6956 GCA_035429705.1 Actinomycetota bacterium | reverse complement strand
CCGGCTACGACGTGGGCGATGCCTACCACCACATCCTGATGAGCATCCTGATGGCCGCCCGCGCCCACGACAAGCAGGCCATCGACGGCCCCTACCTGCAGATCAAGGACGTCGAGGGGTACAAGCGCGTGGCCGGCCGCAGTGCCGCCCTCGGGTTCGACGGCAAATGGGTGCTGCACCCCGGCCAGGTGGACGCCGCCAACGAGGTGTTCAGCCCGCGGCAGGAGGACTACGACCACGCGGAACTGATCCTCGACGCCTACGAGTTCTACACCTCCGCGCAGGGCGGTGCGAAGGGCGCGGTCATGCTCGGTGACGAGATGATCGACGAGGCCTCGCGGAAGATGGCATTGGTGATCTCGGCCAAGGGCCGGGCCGCCGGGATGAAGCGCACCAAGGCGTTCGAGGCCCCGCAGGGCTGACCTGGTATCGCGGGGAACCGCGGTCCGGCGAGTTGCGTCAGAAGCGAAACGCCTGCGTTCGGTCGCCGGAATCGAACGCTTGGTCGGGTTACACTTCTGTTCGCGCCGAGGATGCGGCGTGGGTGGGAAGCCCGGAAACCAAGAACGGGAGACGCATGATGCGCAAGTTGCCCCTATTGACGGCGGTCGCGGCCGCCTTGGTGGTGACCGCCGGAACGCCGGGGTTCGCGGCCGCCCCCCTGCCCAAGCCGGGCCAGGAGAAGCCGACCTGGCCGACGGTCCCGGCCGCCGTGTTCGGGATGCACGTCCACTCGCTCACCAGCACGGCACCCACTCCCGAGGAGCGGTTCGGCGGCATCCGGATCTGGGACAACGGGGTGCGCTGGGACGAGGTCAACACCGGGCCTGGGGTGTACGACTGGACCACGCTGGACCAGGTCGTGGCGAACTCGCGGGCCACCGGCGCCAAGGACATCATGTACGTGCTCGGCTACACGCCCGCGTGGGCCGCGTCGAACCTCAAACCCCCGTGCACGCCGGGCAACTACACGGACTGTGAGTACTTCCCCGGGGGCAGCAGTTCCGCCCCCAAGAGCATCGAGGACTGGAAGACCTGGGTGCGCGAAGTGGCCACCCGCTACAAGGGGCAGATCACCCAGTACCAGATCTGGAACGAGGCCAACCTCACCGCGATGTTCAGCAGCGCGTCCGGGGACAGCGCCGTCGAGATGGCCGACCTGACGGTGGCCGCGCAGCACGTCATTCGGCAGGTCGACCCGTCGGCGAAGGTGATCACCGCCTCCAGCACCATCGTGCAGACCAAGCAGTTCGTCCGGGGCGGGTGGCTCAAGCGCTACCTGACCGCGCTGAAGCGCAAGGGCGGCAAGCCCGATGGGATCGCTGTGCACACCTACCCGTGGCTCAAGAAGGGCCCCGGCAACGGCACACTGGCCGACCGGAACAGGGGGGTCAAACTCGCACAGCAGGTCACCGCCGCCAGCGGCTTCAAGCGGGTGCCGCTGCTGGACACCGAGATGAACTACGGGAACCAGCGCGACAACGGCTGGCCGACGAGGAAGTTCTCCCAGACCCAGGGCTCGGCCTACCTTGCACAGACCTACCTCGACTCGCTGCACAACGGAGTCACCCAGGTCGACTGGTACGGCTGGGACGACTACGGGCTGGGCATCTGGACGACCTCCCAGTCCGGCACCGTTCTGGAGCCGGGGACCGTCTACCGCACGTTGCTGCAGAATCTGACCGGAAAGCGGAACAAGGGCTGCACGGTGACCAAGTCCGTCACCGTCTGCCTGACCACCAAGGGCAAGCAGCGCGACTACTACGTGTACCGGCCGGCCAACAAGAAGGTCACCTACGAGGTGCCGAAGGCATTCAAGGTGAAGAAGGTCTGCGATCTCACCGACAACTGCAAGCCGATCCGCAAGAACAAGGTGCGGGTGGGCCTGTCCCCGGTCCGCCTGACGCGGTAGTACGGGGGTCGTCCAGCCCCTGAGCGTGCCGCATACCTGCTGCCAGATGCCCTGGCGGCCGGTGGAATACTGGCGAGTAACAAACGTTGGAGGCATGATGGCGCGCTTGGCGCAGACCGCGGGTTTGACCGACGTGCAGCAGGAGATCCTGTCTGCGGTGCATGAGTTCGTGGAGAACGAGATCATCCCGCAGGCCCAGCATCTCGAGCACAACGACGAGTACCCCACGCAGATCGTCGAGGGTATGAAAGAGATGGGGATCTTCGGGCTGATGATCCCTGAGGAGTACGGCGGACTCGGGGAGTCCCTGCTCACCTATGCCCTGTGCGTCGAGGAGATCGCGCGCGGCTGGATGAGCGTGTCCGGGATCATCAACACCCACTTCATCGTCGCCTACATGGTCATGCAGCACGGCACGCAGGCCCAGAAGCAGGCCTATCTGCCCCGTATGGCCACCGGCGAACTGCGCGGCTCGTTCTCCATGTCCGAGCCGGGCTGCGGCTCCGATGTCTCCGCCATCCAGTCCAAGGCGGTGCGCGAGGGCGATGAGTACGTGCTCAACGGCCAGAAGATGTGGCTGACCAACGGCGGCAGCTCGACGCTGTGCGCGGTCCTGATGCGCACGGATGCGGAAGCCGACGAGAAGGCCAGCGTCTACAAGAAGATGAGCACGTTCCTCATCGAGAAGCCGGCCGGCTTCGGTGAGGTCCTGCCCGGTCTGACCATTCCCGGCAAGATCGCGAAGATGGGCTACAAGGGGGTCGACACCACCGAGCTGGTGATGGAGGACTTCCGGCTGCCGGCTGACGCGCTGCTCGGCGGTGAACCGGGCAAGGGCTTCTACCAGATGATGGACGGCGTGGAGGTCGGCCGGGTCAACGTCGCCGCCCGTGCCTGCGGACTGGCCAACCGGGCCTTCGAACTGGGCGTGGCCTACTCCCAGCAGCGCGTCACGTTCGGCAAGCCGATCGCCGAGCACCAGGCGGTCGCGTTCCGGCTCGCGGAGATGGCGACCAAGATCGAGGCGGCGCACCTGATGATGGTCCGGGCCGCCCGCACCAAGGACTCCGGCGCCCGTAACGACCTGGAGGCCGGCATGGCCAAGTACCTGGCCAGCGAGTACTGCAAAGAGGTCGTGGAGGACTCGTTCCGGATCCACGGCGGCTACGGCTACTCCAAGGAGTACGAGATCGAGCGGCTCTACCGGGAGGCTCCCATGCTGATGATCGGTGAGGGCACCGCCGACATCCAGCGGATGATCATTGCTCGCCGCCTGCTCGAGGAATACAAACTGCGCGGCTGAGCCGCAGTCCGAACCCGGCCGGGTTCGCCCGTGGCTGCTGATCGCGGGATCGTCGTGGCGATAGGCTCGAACCAGACTAGGGAGGAGCCCTCCATGTCCGATGTCGATCCGTTCAAGAAGCTCGAAGGCCGCCCGGTACTGACCAGTTTCAACACCTACGGCGAGGCGCAGGCCGCCGTCGACAAGTTGGCCGATGCCAGGTTCGCGGTGCAGAACGTCGCCATCGTGGGCGTCGACCTGCGACTGGTGGAGCAGGTGGTGGGCAGGCTGTCCTGGGGTCGCGCCGCGCTGAGCGGACTGGCCATGGGCGCGTGGTTCGGGCTCCTGCTGGGGCTGTTCGTCTCAGTGTTCGCCCGGGGGGAAGGTAGCACCGTGTCCCTGGTTTCGATGGGGGTGCTGTACGGCGCGGCTTTCGGCATCGTGTTCGGGCTGATCTCCTACGCTTTCACCGGTGGCAAGCGCGACTTCCTGTCCCGCAGCCAGATCACCGCCGGCCGGTACGACCTGCATTGTGAGGCGTCGGTGCTGGGGGAGGCCCGCCGGATACTGGGAATCAACCCGCTGGTGCAACCGCCCGCCTCGTCCGACGCGCCTGCGGGGCCCGAGACACCCGCCGGACCCTAGTGGACTGGCGCCTGTTCGGATCGGTCTTCGTCACCCTGATCGTGATCATGGATCCGGCGGGGATCGTGCCGATCTTCCTGGCGCTGACCCATCGCCGGGGGGCCGTGCAGATGCGGCGCCTGGCCCTGCAGGCGAGCCTGACCGCGCTGGGCGTGATCGTGGGCTTCGCGCTGTTCGGCCAGGCGATCCTGGGTTATCTGCACGTCTCGCTGCCCGCCCTGCAGGCCAGCGGCGGCCTACTGCTGCTGCTGGTCGCGCTGGACCTGCTGATGGGCAAGGCGAACCGGATCAGCGCCTCGGACGAGGATGCCAACGTGGCCCTCGTACCGCTGGGCACACCACTGATCGCCGGACCCGGGGCGATCGTGGCCGTGATGCTGTTCATGCAGCAGGCCGACGATGGCATGCAACTATTGGCGGTGGCTCTGGGGGTGCTGGCCGTCCACCTGGTGCTCTACCTGGCCATGCGGTTCAGCACCAGCATCGCCCGGTTCCTCGGCAACTCCGG
>DAOMFH010000108.1:0-2509 GCA_035429705.1 Actinomycetota bacterium | reverse complement strand
GCGTCGAGCACCGAGATGCGGATGCGCTCCGCCGAGGCTGTCAGTCGCAACTCGATCGCTCCGCCACCGTGCCGGATGGCGTTGGTCACGAGCTCACTGGCGATGAGCTCAGCATCCTCGGCCAGGTACGCCAGTCCCCAGGCCCACAGTTGGTCGCTGACCGCCTTGCGCGCGCTGCGGATCGCGGTGGTGTCCCGCTCCAGGGGGGTGGCGATGCGCATGCCCGGGGGATACCCGCTTCCGGGCCTCCTTACACATCGCTGGTCGCCCGCCCGGATGCCGGTGGCCGCCAGTAGTGCCGAGGTCGCGGCGGGCGCCTCCACGGCCGGGGAGTGTGCGGCAGCGGGGATGAGCGCCAGGCGGGCCCGCCACCGACCGGCCAACTCGACCTGGGTCTGCCAGGACCAGGAGTCGGGGTCGTCGATCCCGAATGCGACCAGCAGGCGCCCGTGTGCGCTTCGCAGGTCCTGTTGCGGTCCGGCCAGCAGGATCCGGGCCATGGCCGCCAGGCTGACGGGGTCGGTGCGCAGGAACCGATCGCGCAGCAGTTGCTCGACATCGGGGGTCGGACGTTGCCACCCGGCGGCCCGGTCGGCCGCTATCTTCGCCTGCCAGATCTGGTCCATCGGGTACTTGTCCAGTGCTGCGATCAGCAGGCGCAGGCGGTCATGCTGCGACTGGTGGATCGGTCCGGAGCCGGAATTGAGCAGGGTGACCGACTCCCAGCCGAACCTCGCGGCCGCCCGGCCGGCGATGAGCCCGCCCAGCGAGTGGCCCACCAGGTGCACGGGCGGGCGCAGCCCCTCGGCGAGCCGGCAAAGGTCGTCGGCCCACCCGTCGAGGCTGTAGGCAGGCGCCCAGGGGGACTGGTACTGGCCGCGGTGATCCACGGCCACGACCGACCAGCCGAAGGCGGTCAGGTCCTCGAACAGACCGAGGAAGTCCTCCTTGCTGCCGGTGAAGCCGGGAGCCAGCAGGAACGTCCCCAGCCCCGACCCGGTGGACTGCAGGGTCGCCAGTCCGGTCGCCGGGTCGGCAACACGCGCTACGCACTCCGGCAGGGCTGTCGACCGCGGGGTGCTCACTGGGGCACAATAGTGCTTTGACTGGGGTTTCAGAGGTTCTGGGGTAGTGGTGCATTCACGGATCGTGGCGGTAGCCAATCAGAAGGGTGGCGTCGCGAAGACGACGACGGTCGCCTCCACGGGCGCTGCGCTCGCCGAAGCGGGGCGCCGGGTGCTGCTCGTCGATCTCGACCCGCAGGCCTGCCTGACCTTCGCCCTGGGTGTCGAGCCGGATCAGGTGCAGTTCACCGTGCACGATGTGCTGCTGGGCCGATTGGGCCCCAGGATGGCGATCATGTCCACGGCGGAGGGCCCGGACCTGCTGCCGGCCTCCATCGAACTGTCCGGCGCCGAGATGCAGTTGGCCAATCGCACCGGCCGGGAATACGTCCTGCGGGAGGCCCTGGCGCAGGTCGCGCCCGACTATGACGTCGTGCTCATCGACTGCTCACCCTCACTGGGGGTGCTGACGATCAACGCACTGACGGCGGCCGACGAGGTGCTCATCCCGATGCAGGCGGAGACCCTGTCGCATCGGGGGGTGGCGCAGTTGCTCGAGACGATCGATGACGTTCGCCGCTACACGAATCGGGACCTGCGGATCATGGGGGTGTTGCCGACGATGTTCGATGCGCGTACCCGGCTGGCCCGGGAGGTGCTCGTGGACATCAGGGACCAGTACGACCTTCCGGTGCTGCCGCCGGTGACGAGATCAGTCCGGTTCGCCGAGGCGCCGGGAACGGGGCGTTCCATCCTGACCACTGCCCGGCGCTCGCGCGGTGCGCAGGCCTACCGGGAATTGGCCGCGACGATGCTGGAGTCCTCGTGACCGACCGCCCGGAAGCCCTGCGCCGGGTCCCCGTCCCGGCCGACAAACCGCGTCGCCGGCGTGACCCGCAGGGCAAACGCGCGCTGTTCAGCGACGAGATCAGCCCGCCCTCGCTGGGCAGTGTCGCGTTGCACTGTGAGAAGTGCGACAGCCGGTCCGTGGTGTCAGTGATGCAAGCGGCCCGGTTGGCCGTGCCGCTGCTCTACATCCCGAGGCCGGGGCGTGCCGACCGGATCTGGATGAAGTGCCCGGCATGCTCAGAGCGCAGTTGGGTCCGGATCCGAGTCAAGGGCTAGTACTACTCCGCCGGGGAGGAGTGGCGATGGATCGTCCGCCCCGTACCGCTGTCGCTGAGCCGGCCACTTCGGCCGGGTTTCGGACCTCGGGGGGACGGGGTCGTGGGAGGGTCCCTGCCACCCCGCCAGCGCCGCGAATGTTGCACGGTTGCTGCGTGGGTGCCCCCCAACAGGCACTCATGAATGCAACACGCCGGTTCCGGGCTCGGCGGCGGGTGATGGGGCCGGTGCATCGGTGAGCAATCGCAACATCGGTGAGCAATCGCAACATCGGTGAGCAATCGCAACATCGGTGAGCAAGGATCCGGCCGATTCCCGCT
>DAOMFH010000107.1:0-6979 GCA_035429705.1 Actinomycetota bacterium | reverse complement strand
GACGTGGACGAGGAGTCACGGCTGCTCGTGGAACGCACCCAGCAGGCGACCCTGCGCGCAATCCGCGCGGTAGCCCCGGGCCGCACGCTCAACGTGGTGGGCCGGGTGATCGAGTCGTACGCCAAGCGCTTCGGGTACGGCGTCGTGCGGGACTTCACCGGTCACGGGATCGGCACGGCCTTCCACTCCGGCCTGATCGTGCCGCACTACGACGACCCGAACGCCACCCTCATCCTCGAAACAGGCATGACCTTCACGATTGAGCCTATGCTCACGCTCGGAACCATCAACTACGAGATCTGGGACGACGGGTGGACGGTAGTGACCAAGGATCGCCGGCGCACGGCGCAGTTCGAGCACACGATCCTGGTGACCGACACCGGCTCCGAGATTCTCACGAAGACGGAGGACTGAGATGACCGACAGCCCGCATGCCACGACCATCTGGCCTCCCGACGTCCTGACCCTCGCCATGGACGTCGGTGGATCCGGGCTGAAGGCGTCGGTGCTGGACGTGAACGGGCAGATGATCGCCGACCGCGTACGCATCGAGACGCCCTACCCCTGCCCTCCGTCGTTGCTGGTCGAGAAACTCGGTGAGATCAAGGACCAGCTCCCGGACGCCAACCGGGCTTCCGTGGGGTTCCCCGGCCTGGTCAGAAGCGGCCGCGTGCTCAACATCCCGTCGCTGTCGCGCCTGGAGTACGGCGGCCCGCGTGACGACACCATGGCCAACATGTGGCATGGATACGACCTGGCCACCGCCCTGGCCGACGCGTTCAACATCCCCGTCAAGGTGGCCAATGACGCGGATGTGCAGGGATGCGCGGTGGTGGAGGGCAAGGGCTTCGAGTTCGTCATGACCCTCGGCACCGGATGCGGAACTGCGGTCTTCCACGAAGGACGCCTGCTGCCCCACATGGAACTGTCACATGCGCAGTCGGGTCATCCGTCCGGGGACTTCGACGACTACATCGGCAACGCCGCCCGCAAGGAGATCGGGAACAAGCGCTGGCGCAAGCGGGTAGTCAAGGCCATGCAGGTCTTCGACGAGTTCCTGTTCTACGACCGGATCTACGTCGGGGGCGGCAACGCCAAGAAGCTGAGTGCGGCCGACCTGGGCCCGAAGGCGAAGATCGTCGCGAACACGGCCGGCATCCTCGGTGGCATCCGGATCTGGGAGATGGATGCGTAGCGGGCTCAATCCTCCAGCGCGTCCACCATCTTCTGACTGATCCGACCCAGTTCGGCGAACTCCTCGGGCGTCAGCACGTCCACCAGCAGCCGCCGGACGTTGTCCACATGGTGCGGAGCGGAGTCGACCAGCTTGTCGTACCCGGCGTCGGTGAGGACCGCGAAATAGCCGCGCCGATCGTCGGCGCACTCCTGGCGTTCGATGTACCCGGCGGCCTGCATCCGGTCGATCTGGTGGGACAACCGGCTGCGACTCGACACGACGACCTGCGCCAGATCACTCATTCGCATCCGGTGCTCCGGCAACTCGGAGAGCCTGACCATGATCTCGTAGTCGGCCATCGTGAGCCCGCACTTCGCCTGCAGGTCGCGTCCGAGGTGGTCGGAAAGCAGACGGTTGGCGGTGATCCAGGAGCGCCAGTAGCCCTGTTCCACGTCGGATAGCCAGCGAGTCATGCTAGGAACCTTACCGAGCGGCGACTTTCCGCCCGATCACGAACGGAGTTGGCCATGCGTCTGCCCAGGCTGGGATCTCGCGGTCAGGGCTGGGTGTACGGCCAGTTCGTCCTCATCGGCCTGGTCGTGGTGGCCTGTGCCGCCGGTCCCAGATGGTCCGCGCCAGCGGTGTTCTGGGCCGGCCTGGCGTGCGCTGCACTGGGGGTGGCCAGCGGACTCTGGGCGTTCCGCTCGCTGGGTGCCGCGCTGAGTCCCTACCCCCCACCCCGGCGCCAGGGGGTGCTGGTCGAGCACGGGCCCTACCGCTGGGTGCGCCATCCCATCTACTCCTCCGGGTTGCTGGCGCTGCTCGGTCTGTGCTTCGTGGGTTCCTGGTGGGGGCTGCCGCTGCTGGCGGTCCTGCTGCTGTGGTGGCTGGCCAAGTCCCATGTCGAGGAGGAGTACCTGAGCAAGTACTACCCGGGGTACGCCGAATACTGCCAACGGGTGCGCCGGCGCCTCATCCCCGGTCTGCTGTGACCCGGTCGAACCTGATCACGGTACTGGCGTAGTCGCCCAGCAGCCACACCCGCAGACCCCGGTTCATCAGATACGCCCCGGAGGCCTCACGCGGCTGCCAGTCGTAGGTGAAGCGGTAGCGGGCCTCGGGATCCAGGCCGCGCAACCGGACCGTCGTCGCGGTGTGGCCGACCCGCCCGGCCGGCAGGAAGGCGAACAGCACCGCGCCTTCGTCAGCGGAGTACTGGAACAGTCGGTAGTCGTTGTCCGACGGGTTCTCCAGCCGGTGGAACGTGCGCATCAGCGGACGCAACTTCTTGTACTCGGCGACGAGCTTCGCCGACTTCTTCAGGTCCGCCTCGCTCATCTCGGTCAGGTCGCAGCCGATGCCCAGGCTGCCCATCATCGCGCTGTGGAACCGGAACGGCAGCGGGATGGAACGCTGCGAGAGGAAGTTGGGGACGTCGGTCACCCAGGCCCGCATCGCCCGGGGCGGGTAGACCAGGCTGTAGCCCCGCTGGATCTCCAGCCGGTCGGCCGCATCGGTGTTGTCGCTGGTCCAGAAGTCGTCGAACACGCCCAGCGCGCCGAAGTCGATCCGCCCTCCCCCGGACGCGCACGCCTCGATCAGCACCCCCGGGTGGCGGCTTTTGACCTCCCGCACGATCTCGTAGAGCGCCTCGATGTGCCGGACCCACACGTCGCGCTGGGCCCCGACCTGTGACATCGGCCGGTTGGCGTCCCACTTGATATAGGCGATCTCGTTGTCACGCAGCAGGCCGTTCAGTGTGTCGAGGACGAACTGCCGGACCGGTGGCAGGGTCAGGTTCAGGACGTACTGCCCCCGCGCCTCGTCCGGGCTGCGGCCGGGCTCCGCGTAGATCCAGTCCGGGTGGGCGGCGAACAGGTCGGACCCGGGGTTCACCATCTCCGGCTCGACCCAGATCCCGAAGTCCATCCCGAGCCCTTTGACCGCGTCGATCAGCGGGGTCAGCCCGTCCGGGAACTTCTGCGGATCCACCCACCAGTCACCCAGGCCGTCGTGGATCCCGCCGTCGGCGCCGGGGCTGCGCCGGCCGAACCAGCCGTCGTCGACGACGAACAGCTCCGCTCCGATCTCGGCCGCCTTGTGTGCCAGGGCGATCTGGCCCTCGGCGGTCACGGCGAAGTTCGTGGCCTCCCAGGAGTTGTACAGCACCGGGCGCGGCCGGGGGTCCATCAGCGACTCACCGTAGGCGTGCAACCGATGGCTGACCCCTTCGAGTCCTTCCTCGCAGTAGACGGCCACCACCTGCGGGGTGACGAACGGCACCCCGGGTTCCAGCGGCAGTTCCAGGTCGAAGTCGTTGACGCCCAACTGCAGTAGCGTCTGGCCGTACTGGGTCTGCTCGACGACCACCTTCGTGTTCCCGCTGAAGGCCAGGGCCGCCGCCCACACCCGGCCGTGCGTCTCGGTGGCCTCCCGGCTGAGCACCGCGTAGGGGCTGTGGTGGTGGTTGGAGATGCCACGCCGGGACTCCAGCACGACCTTGCTGGAAACAATCTGCACCATCTCCTGCTGCTCGGCGCCCCACCGCCCCTGGACGTTGCGCAGGGTGAGATCCCGGAAGGGGATGTGCAACTGCGCGGAGGCCACCGACTCGACAACCACCCCGGGAACGCTGCTGGTGATCGTGGCCCACCGCAGGATCGCGTCGATGTCCGGCAGGACCCGGTAGTGCAGATCGACGGTCAGACCCTTCGGGTCCGTGAGCCGCACGGTGAGTTGGTCGTCGGCGGTCTCGTGGCCGGTATACGCCAGGTCCAACTCCCGGCCCCCGTCGTCGAACTTGACCCGCAACGCCTGCTCGTTGTAGCGGAAGCGCCCGTGCGGCGGGTACTCCTGGACCGTGATGTCCGGCATCAGGTCGTTCGTCGACAGCTCCCACAGCAACTCCGGCATCACCTCCGAGCCGCCGATCCGCCCACCCCAGTGCAGATGCCGCAGCAGTCCCGACTCGGCGACGGTGAACACGTACGACGTCCTCTGCGTATGCAGTGCGAAGACCGGTGACGTGCCCTGGGTGACCTCAACGACTGTCATGCCACTCCAGGGTAGTCCGGCAGCCTTGCGAACCGCAGTGGATCGGCGTCGGCTAGATTCTCGACGTGCACCCCACCCGGCAGATACGCCAACTCGACGCCATGGCTGTGGGCTTCGGCGTGGGCTCGGCCTTGTTCGCGACCGGCGCGCTCATGGCCGTGATGCAACTGAACCTGGTCGTCAACAGCGTCGTCTACGCGGTGGGTGCGGTGTGCTTCACGTTCGCCGCGGGAGTGCAGTGGCGCGCTGCCGCGGACCACCGCCCTGCCGCCCGCCTGCGCGATCCGGACTGGGTCAGCGCGGCTGTGCAGTTCGTCGGAACACTGTTCTTCAACGTGATGACCCTGCGGGCGCTGGTCATGTCGTTCGACTCCGCCACCACCACCTACGACTCGGTGTGGAAACCCGACGCGATCGGGTCGCTGCTGTTCCTGGCATCCAGTTGGATCGCCTGGCATCCGCTCGCGCGCGAGCACCGGCATCAGCTGCTGCACGGCCGTTCCCGTTTGATCTGCTGGGCCAACATGCTGGGCTCGGTGTTCTTCGGGCTGTCCGCGGTCGGCGCGATCATGCTGCCTGATGGCGCACTCAGGAACGAGGGCTGGGACAACTGGGGAACGTTCCTCGGCGCCATCGGCTTCTTCGTGGCGGCCGTGGCGCTTCGGCCCACAGCATCGGAGCGTGAAGCGGCAGGCGCCGCCGCGGGGGGCTGATCCGGTCAGGGCGCCCGGCTCACCGGGCTGGAACTCACCGAAAGGGGGAACAGACACCCCCCAAGCATGCAGTCGGACACCTGCGCAAGTTCAAACAGTCCGTAGGGAATCGCTGCTTGATGCTGCTCGGTGCGAAACGGGGCTGGCGGTGTGGGTTGTGGTTGCCCCCCAACGACCAGTGGTCCTGTGCGACGAACCCGGGATGATTCAGTCCGGCAACTCGCGCGGACTGATGGTCCGCCCCATCGTCCACCGGATTCCGTCCACCTCGGGCCCGGGCCGGAAGACGCTTGAGCCTAACGCTGCGTGAGGCTCTAACGTGACCGCCGGAGGCTCGCCATGAACGTGCAGCCGTGGATCAGGTCGCTTCCTGCACCGCCCCATGGGTGGTGCATCCGGCCCTCCGCGGGCCCTCGGGGGGTTTTCGGGCAGGCTTCCGCCCGCCCTTACCAGGTCGGGCAACGGCGGGCGCACGCATCTGCCAGTTCGCCGAAACGAACAGCACATGCGGATGGTTGAGGTTCTTCGCGATCCCCGATAGCGGCTCGCCCGATGGTCGGTGGCTGGCTGTGGGCATGCCGGAGACGCTGCCGCGGGGTCGGGCAGTTGTGTGAGCGGGAGCCGTCAGCCTTGTGGGTTGTTGTAGTCCCACGGGTAGGTGGTGTGTTCGGTGCCCAGCGGGCTGGTCCAGGTCAGGCTGCCGTCGTCGTTGGAGCGGCATTGCCAGCCGGAGTGGGTTTTGGTCCGGTGGTGCCCGCGACAGCCGGGGGCCAGGTTGTCCGCCTGGGTCCGGCCTTGCGGCCACGCCAGCACATGGTCGGTGTCCGTGCGCCGTGCCGGGGTGGCGCAGCCCGGGAACCGGCAGCGCCGGTCACGGGCCCGCACACCGCGCTTCAACGCCTCCGGGATCCGGTAGGCATCGGTGGACAGTTCCAGCAGCACACCGGTGCGGGGGTCGGTGACCAGGCGCCGCCAGCGGGCGTCGTCGGCCAGGGCCAGCGCGCGGGCGTGCTCACCGGCGACCGGGCCGAAACCGTCGATGCCGGCCCCGGACTCCTGCAGCCCGGCCAGGGTGTCCGCCGGGATGACCACGTCCACACTGATGTCCAGGTGGACGTTCTCGGCCAGGATCTCGGCCAGCGCGTCCACCCGCTTCTGGTCCAGGGTCCGCTCGTCTGGGTAGGTGCGGGCCCGCTGGTCCAGGGTGTTGATCAGCACATGGGCGCTGCCGGCCGGCAGGTAGATGTGCACATCGGCCATGCCGTGCTCCCGGGCGAACACCGAAATGTGCCGGGCATCCCACGCCTTGGCCTTGTTCTTCTCGGCGTCCTGCGCGGCCAGGGCGGGGTTGTGGTCGACCAGCAGCCGGGTGATGAACCGGCGGGTCTGGTACTGGGTGTGGCCGGCCGCGTAGTCCAGCGCGCGTGCTTCGAGCAGGTCCCGGTCCGGCGCCGGGATCTCGACGAAACCCTCTGCGATCAGCTTCGCCCGGCCCGCGTCGATCCGCCCGCCGGCCAGCGCCGCCCACACCGCCGGCCGGTCGCAGATCGACAGGCTGGTGTCCATCAGATGGGCCGCCGAACGCGTCGACGTCGTGGTGATCACCGCCACCGTCTCCGCCGCGCCGGACAGGTAGTGGCCGGCCGCCTCAACCCGGTCATGCACGCGCGCGACGACTGCGGCACGTCGGGCCTGCGCGGCCCTGACCTCCTGTTCGGCATCGGCCAACTCCTGGGCCAGCCCCAGATCGTCGAGTCGATCCAGATCCGCCAAAGTGTGCGCGAGGTCCGCCGGTTCGCCGGGCGGTGCGGCTCGTTCAACTGTCATACCCCATTGTTGAAGGAGGGTATGACAAACCCCCCGACAAGCAGACCCGGGCTGTGGACAGCGCGAACACCAGCCGCCCGCCTCTACCCCGCTGGCATGGAAGTCCCGCGCCGTGGTGGGTGACGTCGGTGATCTTCGCGGCGCTCACACCCCCCTGTTCGAGGCTGCGCTCCCGCCAGCGCGTGGGGCGCGGGGAAAGTGAGCTGGA
>DAOMFH010000106.1:0-7023 GCA_035429705.1 Actinomycetota bacterium | reverse complement strand
CCGGCGAGGACCACGTGTGGGTGATCGACGTCGACGGTCTGGCCGGGGTGATCGGGGTGCGGCAGACCCGCGATGCCCTTCCGGGTCCCACCACCGAGGTCGGCTACTGGGTCGCGCCCTGGGCACGCGGGCGCGGGCTGGCCACCGCGGCGCTGACCGCCGTGCGCGACGAACTGGCCGGCGCCGGATATCACCGCATCGGCTGGGCGACGATCGCCGGCAACGAGGCGTCGCTGCGAGTGGCCCGCAGGGCCGGCTTCCGGATCGAGGGGTACCGGCGCCAGGCGATGGTTCAGCGCGGCCGCCTGGTCGACGCGGTGGTGGGTTGCTGGACCGCCCCGGCCGAGGTCCCGGAACTGGTCGCCGGGCAGTGGCAGGTGCAGCCGGCGGCCATGGACGAGGTGCCACCGGACCTGAAACCCCTGGCCAGTTGCGCGATCGGGGTGTGGATGGCGCGCAGCGCGGTCGGCGGGATCGACTCGGGCCTGGTCTTGGCGGTGCGCTCACAGGCGGGGGTGCACGTGGTCGCGCCCGACGCACCGGAACCCGCCGCAGCGGCGGTACGGCGCTACCTGACGGCTGTCGGCGAGCAGGTGACCCAGCAACCGCTGCCGCCCGGCTGGCTGTGAGCCTGGAGCCGCCGTTTCTGGCTACACGGTGCGAACCGCCCCGGCCGGGTCCTTCGGATGCCAGGGGCCCGTTCGGGCTGCCCGGGGCGGGCCTTCGCAAGGTGTCCCAGGGTCCCGAGTCGTCACGTGGGCTGGACAACCGTGCAAGATCCGCGGCGGTAGGTGCGGTTGGTGCGGTCGCGAGTGCGGGGGTCGCGCCGTTCTGGTCGCTCGCCGGTGCCGCGAGGGCGGCTCACCACCGTCACGATTGCTCACAGATGCGCCGGACCCCACGGCCGGCCGCTGAGTGCGGGACCGACCCTGGGTCTGCTTTGTACATCCGTGAGCGAACGCTGCACCCGCGAGCGAGAATCGGCCGAAATCTTGGGCCGGACCCATCACCCGCCTCCGGCCCCGGGACCGGCGTACTGCATGCATCGGTGTCCGTCGCACCCGAATGCAGCAGCCGAAACCCCATTCCGGCGACCGCCCGGCAACCGTGCACCAGCGGCGATGGCGCGGTCCCTCGCGGGGACCCCAGCGGGTTCGCGGGTGTTCAATGGACCGCATGCTCAACGCCACGCCCTTTCTGTGGATCCAGCACTCGGTGGCTGAGGCCGCTGAGTTCTACACCAACCTGCTGGACGGGGAGATACTCGAGCGCGGCGAGGACGAGCATCAGCAGTCCGCGACGATCCGGGTGGCCGGCCAGACGCTTCACCTGTTCAACGCCGGTCCCTACCGCGACCTCACCGAGGCCTTCTCACTGATGCTCACCTGCTCCACCCAGGAGGAGATCGACCGGCTGTGGGAGGGCTTCGGCGACGGGGGGACACCGAGCCGCTGCGGATGGGTCACCGACCGGTTCGGGGTGACGTGGCAGGTCATTCCAGCAGGGCTGCGCGATTGGCTGGGCGACCCGGAGCGGGGCGAACGGGTCATGGCGACCATGCTGGCGATGAGCAAACTGGAGATCGCGCCCCTGCGCGCGGCCCTGGACGCCGACTGACATCAGCGACGCGGTGCCCACCTCACCTACACGGGCAGTTGTAGCCAGCCCACCTGCCCGGCCCGCACCACCGCCTGAGTACGCGACGACACGCCCAGTTTGGAGAACACGTGGCACAGGTGATTGCGCACCGTGTGCTCACTGATGAACAGGGCGTGGGCGATCTCCCGGTTGCTCAGCCCCTGGGCGAGCAGCGAGGTCACCTCCAGTTCTCTCGCGGTCGGGTCAGTCGGCCCAGCAGGAGAGGCCCGGCGGGCGGTGGAGGGACGGCGCAGCAGGCCACGCAGCGCTTGGACGAGTTCGAGGGGTGAACTGTCGCGGGCCAGGATCTCCTTGGCCCCCGCCCGCAGCATGCTCACGACCGCCTGTTCCGAGGCGGGCACACCGAGCACGATCGTCGGGGAGCCGGACTTCAGTGACGACAGCACCATGCCGGCGTCCTCCGGCACGTGCCGCCGGATGCCCACCACGGCCGCACCCTCCGGTCCGGGCCACACGACCGCTGAACCCCATGAGGCGACCACGGGATCCGGATGAACCACTCCCGCCAACGCGGCCGCCACACCATGGGCGAACAGCGGTTCCGGATCGATGACGACCGTCCTGCCCACTGGTGCCGTCACTGGGCTCAGATCGACTGCTCGGTGCGCTCGGTCTGGTCAGCCTCGTGCACCCGGATCAGACCGTAGTCGAATCCCCGCCGCCGGTAGACGACCGCCGGGTCGCCGGTCTTCTCGTCGATGAACAGGAAGAAATCGTGGCCCACCATCTCCATGGCGGTGACTGCCGCCTCGACCGACATCGGGACGGTCGCGTGGCTCTTCTCGCGCACTACGACCGGGCCCTGCTCCCAGACGGTGTCCTCCTCGAGTTCGTCGGCCACCGTAGTGACGTCCCCCGTCGGGGTCTCCAGGTTCTGCAGTCCGGGGGCCCGGGCGGTCCGCACGGACTCGGTGCCGCGTCGTTGCAGCCGGGTCTTCCCCGCCGCCCTGCGCAGTCGCTGCTCGAGGCGACCGTAGGCGATGTCGAGGGCCGCGTACATGTCGGACGCAGCCGCCTCCGCCCGGATCACGGCCCCCTTGGCGCGGGTTGTGAGTTCCACCTCGAAGGCCCGGTCGGCCAGTCGCGGGTTGGCCTCCTTGGACACCTCGACGTCCACCCGTCGCAGGGGGATGCCGAACTTGTCGATTCGCTCCAACTTGCTGTGGACGTGCGTACGGAAACGCCTGGACACGTCGACGTGTCGACCGTGGACCACGATTTCTGCAACGTCACTCACGACAGTCCTCCTTCTGGGACACCCGCGTCGGACGCTTTCACGCTAACCCGTTGGCAGGCCTCCGCGCACGCCGGGTCCGTCGTTGGTCGCGGCCACCACCACGTGGGCTGACACGGTGTAACCGCCGGAACGCAGGGCCCGCGTGCACTCGGCCAGAGTCGCCCCCGATGTCCGCACATCGTCGACCAGGATGACCGGCCCCACCCCCGCTCGGCGTACTCGCGCCGTCCCGCGCACATTGCGGCGCCGGGCCGTGAAAGCCAGTCCGGCCTGGTCGGCCCGTCGCCCGTTGCGCAGCAACTGCTCGCACGCGAGCCCAGCCTCCTCCGCCGCCACAGCGGCCATCTGCCCCATGTGGTCGAAGCCCCGGCGGCGCAGGGCCGACGACGTCGAGGTGACCGGGACGACCACACCCGGGTCGACCCCGGCGTCCAGCACCATGATGAGCCCGGCCGCCAGGACCCGGCCGAGTTGCGCACCCAGCACCCGCACCCCGTGATCCTTGTAGCCGACGACGGCGGCGGGCACGCAGCCGGCGTACCGGGTGCAGGCGACCACCGGTGGGTCCTCGGACAGCAGTTGGGGATCAACCGCCTCCTCCAGTAGCTGCGAACAGTCCCGGCACCAGGCCCGCCCGGGTCTGGAACAGGCCACGCACTGCATACCCAGCGCCAACGAGAGCGCGACGTCGCTCCAGGTCATGCGAACCACAGTGCCCGGACAGGATCGTCGGGAACAGCCCCGCCGACACATCTGTGGACGATGGACTCCCGGCCGCGGGACTTGCCTGCGGCGAGGGCGGTTATCCCGGGTAGCGGGGCTGCCGGCCCGGCATCAGCGGAATCCAGGTGCTGCCGTTGAACTGCCAGATCTGCCCGTCCGCCGTCCCGGACAGCAGGGGCCGGGTGGGGGCGGCCGCCACTGTCCGGGCGTGGGGTGGACCACCCAGCATGCGCACCGAGAACAGCCCGAGGTCGACAGTGGCCACCTGTGGGGGCTGGCCGGGTTCCTTGGTCAGCAGCGCCACCTGGGTGGCCGACGACCAGGCCGCGCCCCGCACGGGGGCGGTCGGCAGGGCACGGGGCTGGCCGAGCCGGGGGATCTCACCGTCCCGGTCCACCCGCAGAACGTACGCCTGTGCGGATGCCCGGGGACCGGCCACGACCAGCGCCCGGGACCCGTCCCGGGAGATCTGCACCGAGCGCACCATTGCCAGGGGCACCGGCACCGGTCGCGATCCGAGCACCGTCACCACCTGGGCGGCAGAACCCGGCCCCGGCAGCCACAGCAGTCCGGTGCGGTCCCACGACCCGCCCGCACTGGTGCCTGTGGTCCGGGCCGTGCGCCAGCGGGCACCTGGCTGCATCTGCGCGGTGAGCAGCACCGATCGGTAGTCGGTAGCCGCCAGGGCCGCAGTGTCCAGGCTGACCAAGGGGCCGTGCACCGGGGGTGAGGCCAGGCCGGCGGCACCGGCCACCGGCTCCACTGCGCTGGCATCTGTGGCGGCCAGGATCGCACCGTTGCGGATCAGGAACCACGGTGTACCGGCGGGCAGCACGTCCGGGTCGTACTCCGGCCAGGCCGTCCGGGGCTGCACGGCCGGCGCTTCGGGCACGACCAGGGGCTCGCCGGCAACCGTGATCTCCACCGCCCGCATGCCACTGACCTGCCGTAGAGTCCACACGAGTTGCGCGGACAACTGCTGACGGGCCAGGTCGTCTGCGTTCAGGACCTCCTCGCTGAGGCCCACCCGGAGAACTCCATCCACGCTGCTGAGCGAATCCAGCCGGGTGCCGGGCGGGAACGCGTTGCGCACCGCCGGCGCCAGCCAGGGCCCGGGGCCGGCCAGCAGGGACCTGAGCAGCCCGGCGGTCACATCCCGCTGGCTGCTGGCGAACAGCACCGGGTTGGGGGCGAGGACGCCACCCGGCTCAGCCACGTAGTAGGTCTGGAATTCCCGGTATGAGCGCTCGACGGCCGCCCGGGAGAGCAACAGGCCTTGGGGAACGTCCTGGATACGCCACTGGTCGCCCTGCATCACCAATCCGAACTGCTCATGCAGGGTGGTCCCCGGAGGCGCCGGGCGGTACTGCGAACGCGGGGAGATCGCGGCAACTTGACTGGCGGTGAAGCTGACCTGCTGCTCCGACGTGCTGGTCAACGCCTCCGTGTCCGTGGCATAGACCCGCGCACCGGCGTCGGGCGCCCAGGTCCGGGAGGCCGCCTCGGTCAGGTACTGCCGGGCGACCGCGTGGCCGTCCTCGAACCCCGAGGCCGCGTCCAGGAATCCTTGGACCACCTCGACCTGGGTCATGCCCGGTGCCGGCGGCCGGGCCAGGGCCCGCACGAAACTACTGGACCCCACCTCCGGCACCGGTTGGTCCACCTCCACGATCGGGCCGCTGGAAGGGACCTGGGCACACCCGCCGAGCACCAGGACCAGTGCAACCGCCCACCCCCGGCCCCTCATGACGGCACCTTCGTGGGATCCAGCGGCAGCGGGGATGAGTCCGGCAGCGTCTGTCCCGAGACCCGCGGCAGCGTCAGCCGGAACAACGACCCCTCACCGGGCCTTCCCCACACCGCCAGGCGACCACCGTGCAATCGGGTGTCCTCCAGCGCGATCGACAGACCCAGCCCCGTCCCACCCAGGGTGCGGGCGCGCGAGGGGTCCGCCCGCCAGAACCTGTCGAAGACCCGGCGCAGGCCCGCGTCGTCCAGCCCCACACCATGGTCGCGAACCGAGATCGCGGCCGTCTCGTCGGCACCGGCCATCCGGACCTCGATCGGCCGGCCCTCACCGTGCTCGATCGCGTTGGAGAGCAGGTTGCGCAGGATGCGGTCGATCCGGCGGGGGTCGCAGACCACCAGGCATGGCTCGGCGGGCAGTCGCACATCGAGCCGGGAACCATGTGCCTCGGCCAGGGGCTGTGCGGCCGACACCGCCCTGTCGACCACCTCCCCCAGATCCACCGACTCGGTGTCCAGGTGGGCGGCCCCGGCGTCGAAGCGGCTGATCTCCAGCAGGTCGGTCAGCAGAAGTTCGAACCGGTCGAGCTGGTCGTGCAGCAGTTCACTGCTGCGCCGCAACTGCTGGGGCACGTCGTCCCGGTTCTCGTAGATCACGTCCGAGGCCATCCGGATCGTGGTCAACGGCGTGCGCAACTCGTGCGACACATCCGCCACGAACCGCTGCTGCAACCGGGAGAGGTTCTCCAACTGCCGGATCTGGGCCTGCAGGGACGCGGCCATGTCGTTGAACGCCCGGGCGAGAGCGGCCAGATCGTCCTCACCGCGCACCGGCAACCGCTGTTCGAGGTGGCCCGCTCGCAGCAACTCGGCGGTGCGGGCGGCCTGGCGTACGGGCAGGACGACCTGCCGGGCGATCAGCGACATCAACAGCGCCAGCAGTGCGACCAGCAGGACACCGGCTAGCCAGGCGGTCGATCTGACCAGGTCCAGCGCACCCTGCAACTCGCCGTAGGGGAACAGGTAGTAGACCTGGTAGGCACTGTCGGCGCCAATGGGCAGCAGCGATCCCACGACCAGGCCCGGCTCGTCCGGCTGGTTCAGGTACTCGATGGTCGTGTAGGTCCACAGATCCTTGGCCTCGAGTTGCACCTGGCTGCGCAGTGCGGGGGGAACGCTGGTGACCTGCACCAGGTTGGTCCCCCGCTCCGGCAGGACCGGCCCGCCCTCGGCGGACCCGTCCAGCAGCAGCACCTCGTAGGCCGCACCGCCTTCTCCGGGCCGGAGCAGGGCACTCATGATCGCGTCGGCCAGGCCCTCACTGGGGGCCGGCGGGCCGGCCTCACTGGCCTGCAGCACGACCTGTTGCGCAGCCGCGAGTCCGGCGTTGGCCTCCGCGATCGACTTGCTCGTGTTGGCGTCGACCAGACCGTTGGTGACGCGGACCAGCAGGAAGCCCAGGCTGACCCCCACCAGCACCGTCGCCGCGACCACCGTCGTGATCACGACCCGGAAGGACAGCGACCTCCGCCACCGATCGGTCAGCGCGTGGAACACGGATCAGCCCGTGTCGTCGCAGGCCTTGTAGCCGACTCCGCGGACCGTCAGCACCAGTTCGGGGTTCTCCGGGTCGTGCTCGATCTTCGATCGCAACCGCT
>DAOMFH010000105.1:0-7053 GCA_035429705.1 Actinomycetota bacterium | reverse complement strand
CCTGGAACAGGGCGATGAAGTCGTTTCGGCTGTCCTCGTCGGCCAGCAGGTCGAGTGTGGCCCGGGTCAACCGCTCCCCCATGCCGTCGAGTCCGGGCGCGATGAGTTCGGGAACCGCACTCGCCGGGTCGAAGGGCAGGCGCATAGCGGCCGCGAACAGCGACTCCTTCGAGTTCCAGTACCGGTTGACGACCTCGGGGGCGACTCCCGCAGCAGCAGCCACCCCCCTCATCGAGGTCCGCACGTAGCCACGAGCGTGGAAGGCCGCCCGGGCGGCATCTAGCACGGCGTCGCGCGCGTTGTCTGTCACCATACGCTCCAGCCTATTGCGCGGCCGACGGATTCCGTGTTCTTCCACCTCCGGGAGAGGTCGCGGGTGAGTCGTCGGGGCCGGTCAGGGCACATCCAGGTGCAGCCGGGCGAAGGCCAGCGCCTCGACGAGATCGCGTTCCCGCTCCACCCTGTTCTCCGCCTTCCGGGTGCTCACCTCGATCACCACCACCCCGTCGTAGCCCGCGCCGGAGAGCAGTTCCAGCACCTCGCCGCAGGGCTGCGTACCCCGACCGGGCACCAGGTGCTCGTCACGGCTGCTACCGCTGCCGTCGGCCAGGTGGATGTGCGTCAGGGATCGGTCCAGGTCCGCGGCCATACGCAGCGGATCCGATCCACTGACCGCCGTGTGGGACAGATCGAGGGTGGTGTGCGGGTAGTCCTCGTCGCGGATGTCCCAGCCGGGCGCGTAGGCGGCGAGCTCCCGGCCACCGGCGCGCCACGGGTACATGTTCTCCACGGCGAACCGCACGTCGGTCTCATCCTGCATCCGGCGCAGGCCGCGCAGGAAGTCGCGGGCGTACTCCCGCTGCCAGCGGAACGGCGGATGCACCACCACCGTCCCGGCGCCCAGCGTCTCGGCAGCGGTCCTGGCCCGCACCAGTTTGGCCCAAGGATCGGTCCCCCACACCCGCTGCGTGATGAGCAGGCACGGGGCGTGGATAGCCAGGATCGGAATGGCGTAGTGCTCTGACAAGCGGCGCAGCGCCTGCGGGTCCTGGGAGACGGCGTCGTTCATCACCATGACCTCGACCCCGTCGTAGCCGAGCCGCGAAGCCATCTCGAAGGCGGCGGCCGTGGACTCCGGGTAGACCGAGGCACTGGACAGGGCAACCTTGGTGCGGGGCCTGGCCGATGCGCCGTCCGGCGCCGAGGGGGTCACCGCACCAGTGTCGCCCTTCCCCGCTGCCCGATCATGGGCCGGGGCTCAATCGGCAGGGGTGGTGAACAGGTCGAGCCGTTCCAGAATGACCCCTTCCCGCAGCGCCCAGGGACAGATCAGCAGTTCGGGCAGCCCGCCGATGTCCATGGCGGCCTCGGCGACCAGCGCCCCGGCGAGCAGTTGCCTGGCCCGGCCGACGGAGACCCCGGGCAGTTTCGCGCGCTTGGCCGCGGTCATCCCGGCCAGCTGCGGGACCCACTCCTTGAGGTCCTCCCGACGCAGCGTCCGGCGCACGTAGGGCCCCTCGGAACTGGGGGCGGCGCCGGCAACCCGCGCCAGCTGTTTGAGCGTCTTGCTCGTGGCCACGGCCAGCTCGGGCTGACCGAACCGGATCAGCCGGCCGGCGTCGGCCGCCACGTCCGCGCGCACCTTCTTGCGCAGGGCTTTGAGCTGGGCCGGCGTCGGCGGATCGTCGGGCAAGTGGTCCCGGGTGAGCCGGCCGGCCCCCAGCGGCAGGGACATCGCCACATCCGGGTCCTCGTCGATGCCGGTGGCCAGTTCCAGCGACCCGCCACCGATGTCCACGACCAGTAACCGTCCGCTGGACCAGCCGTACCAGCGGCGTACCGCCAGGAACGTGACCCGGGACTCCCGCTCGCCGCTCATCAGGTCGACCTCGACCCCGGTGCGCAGCCGCACCTGCTCGAGCACCTCCAGGCCGTTCGGCGCCTCGCGGATGGCACTGGTGGCGAACGCCATGATTTCGGTGACTCCGGCGTCCTCGGCGACCTCCAGGGACCCCGCAATGAACCGGACCAGGGCATCCGTGGCCGACGGCGAGATCGCGCCGCCGGGATCCAGGTGCTCGGCCAGTCGCAGCTCCTCCTTGTGCGACAGCGCGGGCAGGGGAGCCGCGCCGTGCTGGGCGTCGATCACCAGCAGGTGCACCGTGTTCGAACCGATGTCCAGCACTCCGAGTCGCATTGGGCAAGGGTACGACTCGTAGGCTGGGCGAGTGCCGGAAGTGCCCCTGGATTTCCCCCGCGATTGGCTGGAGTTCACCGATCCCGCCGACCCCGAGCGGATGTTCCGCTGCGATCTCACCTGGCTGACCAGTCGCTGGACCTGCATCTTCGGCCGCGGCTGCGCAGGCATCTCTGCGGACATGCCCGACGGCGGTTGCTGCACCCTCGGGGCGCACTTCAGCGACAAGGACGACCGGGTACGCGTGCAGGATTGGGCCGCCCGGCTGACCGCCGCCGACTGGCAGTACCACGACGTCGCCGCCAAGAAGGGGCTGGTCGCCAAGGATCCCGAGGGCAGCAAGCAGACCCGGGTGGTCGACGGCGCCTGCATCTTCCTCAACCGGCCGGGTTTCGCCGGGCCGGCCGGATGCGCCCTGCACGCCCTGGCCCTGCGCGAGGGCGTGTCCCCGGTGCTGACCAAACCGGACGTGTGCTGGCAACTGCCCATCCGGCGCACCTACGAGAACGTTGAGCGACCCGACGGCACCACGGTCCTGGTGGTGGGCATCGGCGAGTACGACCGCCGCGGGTGGGGACCCGGCGGTCATGACCTCAACTGGTACTGCTCTTCCAACACCGAGGCCCATGTCGCCGCCGAGCCCGTGTACGTCACCGAGCGGGACGCCCTGGTGGAGATGATGGGCCGGCCCGCCTACGACGCGCTGGCCGAGGTCTGCCGGGCCCGCGACCAGGCCCGGCACCGGGGACTGGACCTCGCCCGGCATCCCGCCGATCCCCGCTGACGCCAGTCCCAACCGGGCCGGTGTCCACAGGCGCGGGCGCGGCGGCCGGCCGATGTCGTAGCCCCGCCCTAGCCTGACTTTCATGGCGAAGAGTGAGTACCTGTGCGGCGCGTGCGGAAACCGCACGGCCAAGTGGCTGGGGAAGTGTCCCTCGTGCGACCAGTTCGGAACCTTGGCGGAGTCGGCGCCGCCGGGCCGGGCCAGGGCCGGATCGCGCACCCGCGGTCCCACTGCGGGACCCACCCGTTCCGCGCGCCCGGTGGTCGACCTGCGCGGCGAGGGCCGTAGCCGTCTGAGTACCGGGGTCGGGGAGTTCGACCGGGTCCTCGGGGGCGGGCTGGTCGCCGGCCAGGTCGTCCTGGTCGCCGGCGAACCCGGCGTCGGCAAGTCCACCCTGCTGCTGGACGTGGGCCACCGATACGCCGACCGGCACGGCACGGTCCTGTACGTCTCCGGGGAGGAGTCCGCTGAGCAGATCGCCCTGCGCGCCCGCCGGATCGGGGCACTGCACCCGAGGCTGCTGATCGCCGACGAGACCGAACTCGAGCAGGTGCTCGCGCACGTCGCCCAGTTGCGACCGGCCCTGCTGATCGTGGACTCGGTCCAGACGATCGCGACCGCGGCGATCGATTCCCGTGCCGGCGGGGTCGCCCAGGTCCACGAGGTCACCCAGGTGATCACCCAGTGGGCGAAGGGTCACAACCTGCCGACCCTGCTGGTCGGCCAGTCCACCCGCGACAACTCGGTGGCCGGACCGCGCGCCCTGGAGCACCTGGTCGACACCGTGGTCACCTTCGAGGGCGACCGCACCTCGTCGCTGCGACTGCTGCGTTCGGTGAAGAACCGATTCGGCCCCACAGACGAAGTGGCCTGCTTCGAGCACGACGAGACCGGCCTGCGCGAGGTCGCCGACCCTTCTTCACTGTTTCGGAAGGTGCGTGATCAGCCGGTGGCCGGGTCCTGCCTGACCGTGACGATGGAGGGCCGCCGTCCGCTGCTGGCCGAGATCCAGGCGCTGGTGGCCGCCAGCGTCGCACCTGCCCCCCGCCGATCCGCGACCGGCCTGGAACTGAACCGCTCCACGATGCTGGTCACGGTCACGGAGAAGGCCGGCGGCCTGCCATTGTCCAATCGGGACGTGTACGTGGCGACCGTCGGTGGGGCGAGGATCAGCGACCCCGGTAGTGATCTGGCGGTGTGTCTGGCCATCGCATCGGCCCGTCTGGACCGGCCCATGTGGAGCGACACCGTCGCCATCGGGGAGGTCACCCTGTCCGGCGACCTGCGCGTGGTGCCGGGCCTGGCCAAACGGATCGTGGAGGCGTCCCGGCTGGGCTTCCAGCGGGTGATCATCCCGGCCGACGCGGGCCGCCACCCCGACGTGGTGCGCGCCTCGGAGGGCCTCGGGGTCGAACCGATCAGCCGGCTCACGGATCTGCTGGGGGCGCTGGGGCGCACACCACCGCCACCACCCGCACACGCGGCGGCGGGGCCGCTGAACGCCCCCTTCTAGGACTCGTCCCGGTTCGTTGCCGGCCACCGCCCGGTACCGGGTGAAGCGGCGTCCGCCCCTGAGTCATAATTGCCCTCAACACGAGGGAGGCGGCAATGGAGCGAGCCGCGCACATTCGGGCCACGCTGGCGCAGGTCGCCCCGGGCACGGATCTGCGTGAGGGTCTCGAGCGCATCCTGCGGGGCCGCACCGGAGGCCTGATAGTGCTCGGCCACAACGAGAGCGTCGAGGCGATCTCGGGTGGCGGGTTCCGGATGGATGTCGAGTTCACTTCCACCGGCCTGCGGGAACTCGCGAAGATGGACGGCGCGGTGATCCTGGACCGACAGGCCTCGCGGATCATGCGTGCGGCCGTGCAACTCACCCCGGATGCCCGGATCCCGACGCAGGAGACGGGCACCCGGCACCGCACCGCGGAACGGGTGGCTGTGCAGACCGGCTTCCCGGTGATCAGCGTGAGCAAGTCGATGAACACGATCGCGTTGTTCTACGACGGGCAGCGCAAGGTGCTCGAGGACTCCCCGACCATCCTGGGCAAGGCCAACCAGGCGCTGGCCACCCTCGAGCGCTACCGGCAGCGACTCGACGAGGTGGGTGCCAACCTGTCGGCACTGGAGGTCGAGGACCTGACCACGGTGCGCGACGTCGTGCTGGTCACCCAGCGCCTGGAAATGGTGCGACGCATGTCCGCCGAGATCGACGAGTACGTGGTGGAACTCGGGGTCGACGGCCGCCTGCTGGATCTGCAACTGCAGGAGGTTGTGATCGGAGTGGGCACCGACCGGGTCCTGCTCCTGCGCGACTACCTGCCCGACCCGGACGAATACGAGCCGACACTCTCAGCCCTCGACCAGGCGGCCGACACGGCTCTGCTGGACCTGCTCGAACTCGGCACCCTGATGGGGCTCGCATCGGACCTCGATGGACTCGACCGGCCGCTGAGCCCGCGCGGCTACCGGCTACTGGGACGGGTCCCCAGACTGCCCGAGACCGTGGTCGAGCGCGTCATCGATCACTTCGGAAGTCTGCAGAAACTCCTGGCCGCCTCGATCGACGACCTGCAGTCGGTAGAGGGCGTGGGCGAGGCGCGGGCGCGGGGTATGCGCGACGCACTTTCCCGCCTGGCCGAGTCGTCGATCCTCGACCGCTACCAGTAGGGGTGGCTACCCCAGTGCGAATCCGACCGGGTCGCTGGTGACCTGCCCGTTGCTGGCTTCCACCTGGTAGGAGCCGGCCTCCGCGGGGGTGGCGCTGGGACCGCAGCCGTTCGCGGTCACGGCGCCGTCCCACGTGCCCTTGACCGCGAAGGCTTCGCCCACGGGGATCTCCTCATTCTGGGAGTCACCGGTGGCGGTGCAGGCGTCGGACGACCACACACTGAAGCCGCCCGAGGTGACCGTGAAGGTGTTCGCCGCCGGGCCCACATCCCGGACGCAGGCGGTGGTGCCGGTGTTGCTGATCTTCATGACGAACTCGATGGGCTCGCCGAGGCTGTAGCTCTGCTGAGCGGTGGTCACCGTGACAGTGATGTCCGAGTCCAGGCACTCGCTAGCCGAGGCCGAGGCCGATGGCGAACCGGACGGCGATCCGCTGGGAGTGGTGGAGGCGGTCAGGGTGGGAAGCGGAGCCGGGCTGGTGGGTGCTGCCGTCGGCTCGGACGATCCGCCGGGCGAGATCAGCCACCAGAGCAGTCCGAGGACGACCAGCACCCCCAGAATCACGACGATCCGCCGTCGCCAGTACACACTGGCCGGCTCCGGCCCCACGGGGTTCATCAACGAACTCATGCGCCCACGTTAGGCAGGTCCGGTCCGGGCCGGTCGATCGGGTCCGGCTTGGGCGGTGGGCCGCCGCGTCGGTCACGCACCCGGACCTACCAGGGCAGCGACCGTCAGGCCCGGGGAGCCGTATTGGCGACCCTGCGGAAGGGTCCGGCTGAGAACGTCGCCGTTTCGACCGAAGGGACTCAGCCCTCCGCCGCCTCGACCGGTGGCACATCGGGTGCCGCAGCGGCCTCGGTGCCCTCGAAGGTGAAGACCGCATTCGTCCCCTCGCCTTCGGCGTCGACCAGCACGATCTGCCCGGCACCGATCTCACCGAAGAGGATCTTCTCGCTCAGCGCATCCTCGATGTCCCGCTGGATGGTCCGGCGCAGCGGACGGGCGCCCAGCACCGGGTCGTACCCGCGGATCGCCAGCGCGTCCTTGGCCGCCTGGGTGAGCTCGATGCCCATGTCCTTGTCCCGCAGCCGCTCGTCGAGTTTGGCGATCATCAGGTCCACGATCAGCACGATCTGCTCGCGGGTCAGCTGGTGGAACACGATGATGTCGTCGATGCGGTTGAGGAACTCCGGGCGGAAGTGGTTCTTCAGCTCGTCGTTGACCTTCGCCTTCATCCGCTCATAGGACGTCTTGGTGTCGTCCTCGTTGGCGAAGCCGAGGTTCACCCCGCGGGCGATGTCCCGGGTGCCGAGGTTCGTCGTCATGATGATGACCGTGTTCTTGAAGTCGACCATCCGGCCCTGCGAGTCGGTCAGCCGGCCGTCCTCCAGGATCTGCA
>DAOMFH010000104.1:0-7086 GCA_035429705.1 Actinomycetota bacterium | reverse complement strand
GCGAGTACGCCCATGCCATGGAGAACAGCCTGGGCAACTTCGCCGAGTACATCGAGGTCTTCCACCGGTATCCGAACATGGCGGGCGGATTCATCTGGGACTTCATCGACCAGAGCATCCGCCGCCGCACCCCGGACGGCGACCAGTGGCTGTACGGCGGGGACTTCGGCGACCACCCGAGCCACCGGTACTTCTGCGCCAACGGGATCCTGGCCGCCGACCGGCAGGAGCATCCCAGCGCCCGCGAGGTGTTCTGGGGCTACCGCAACCTGGCGGTGCAGGGCGTCGACGTCCGCACCGGGCACTACAAGCTGACCAACCGGCACAGCTTCACCGACGCCGAGCGGTTCACCCCGCACGTCGAGGTGCTGGTGGCCGGCGAGACGGTGGCGCAGGAGCAGCTGGAACCCGTGCCGCTGGCCCCCTGGGCGAGCACCGACTGGCACGTGCCGGAAGCCGTGCCACCGGAGGCGGCCGACGTTGTGGTCCGGTTCACGTTCAGATCCCGCGAGGACCGCCCGGCGGTTCCGGCTGGAACGGTCGTCGCGTTCGACGAGTTCGAGATCGCGCGGCCAGCGACCCGGCCGGTGGCGGGCGGCCGGGTGCCCACGATCCGCGGGGACCGGGTCACCGCCGGGTCCTTGCAGTTGGAGTTCGACCCGGTCGATGGATCGCTGATCTCGTGGCAGGTAGACGGCCGGGAGGTGCTGGCCACGCCGTTGCGCCGGAACTACTGGCGGGCTCTGACCGACAACGACCGCGGTTTCGGCAACTTCGACCCGCGCCTGCAACGCTGGCTGATCGACACGTCCTGGCGGGACGCAGCCGCGCGGGTTCGCCAGCACGCCAGCGGCCGGGTGGGCGATTCGCTGCGGGTCGTGTTCGCCCTGCGCAGCCGTCTGTTCCACCGCGGTCTGCTGTGGTACGACGTGCATCCGGACGGCACGTTCGACGTCCATCACGAACTGGTGGCCCGCAAGACGATGGTCCGGCTCGGCTTCACGATGGAACTGCCCGAGGTGCAGCGCATCCGCTGGTTCGGCAAGGGTCCGCACGAGAACTACATCGACCGCAACCACGGCGCCTGGACGGCCGTCCATGACCTGTCCCTGGCCGAACTGGGCCATGCGTACATGCGCCCGCAGGAGAACGGCAACCGCACCCGGGTCCGCTGGCTGGAATGCCGCGGCCCGGCCGGAACCCTGCGTGCCGAGGACGTCACCGGCGGCCTGCTCGGGTTCACGGCCTGGCCCTACACCCAGGAGGCGCTCGACGCCGCCGAGCACCGGCACGAACTCGTGCCGACCACCGGCACCACGCTGAACATCGACCGGCAGCAGCGCGGGGTCGGTGGTGACATCCCCGGCGTGGCGGCGCTGCTGGCGCCCTACCGGATGCCGGCCGGTCGCCGGTACGAGGTGAGCATGCGACTGGGATTCCGTCCGGGCTGAAGGTCGGCGCGACCAGGCACCCGCGCAGTACCCTCGGACGGTGGACGTGAACCGGTTCACCGCGTTCGTGGCGGCCTCGGCAGTGGTCCTGGCCATCCCCGGCCCCACGGTGCTGCTGGTGGTCTCGCGGGCGCTCAATCATGGGACCGCGGTTCGCCGCGCGACGGTGACCGGCGTCGTGGCCGGCGACCTGGTGGCGATGAGCGCGGCGCTGCTGGGCGCCGGGGCGGTGCTGGCGGCATCGTCCTCCCTGTTCACCGCCCTGCGTGTCGCCGGCGGGGCCTACCTGGTCTGGCTCGGGGTGCGGACCTGGCGCTCGCGCGGCGAACGGTGGCGGATCATGCAACCGTCCGCGGCCGCCCCCCGCCGGGTCTTCGGCGAGTCGTTCGCGGTGACTGCCACGAACCCCAAGAGCATCGCGTTCTTCGTGGCCTTCGTCCCCCAGTTCATCGACCCCGCACTGGCCTGGTGGCCGCAAGCAGTGGTCATGACCATCGCGTTCGTCGCGCTCGGCGGCCTGAACGCCGCGGCGTACGCATGGCTGGCCGCCCGGGCGCGGGGCGCGATGATCCGGCCGCGGTCGCGCCGCCGGCTCGCACGGGCCTCGGGGGGCGCATTGATGGCAGGTGGCGTGGCTGTGATCGTCTCGGCCCCCTCATGACCTACTACCGCCGACGACTGGCCGCGGCCCACGCCGCCGGATTCACCGGATACGCGGAGGCGGCCGCGACGTACCTGCTGTCCGTGCTCGACACCCGGGCCGGACTGGTCATCGACCTCGGCTGCGGCGACGGGGCACTGGCCGGTCCGGTGACCGCCGCGGGCCTGGACTACCTGGGCATCGACCTCAGCCCGGACATGCTGGTGCTGGCCCGGGACCGCCATCCCGCTGCCCGGTTCGAACAACGCTCGGCCTTCGACCTCGCGGGGCTGCCCGCCGCCCGCGCGATCGTGGCCGTCGGCGAGGTCGTCAACTACGCCGCGGACCCACGGGCCGGGTCCGGCGGCCTGACACCTTGGCTGCGGATGTGCCGGCGTCTGCTGGAGCCCGGCGGTGTCCTGCTGCTGGATGTCGCCGGGCCGATGCGTGCCGACCCGGATCCGGCGACCCGGGTGGTGACCCACGAGGACTACCGGCTGGAGGTGACCACCTCGACCGACTCCGCCCGCCGTGTCCTTACCCGCCACATCCGGATCGAGGACGCCACGGGTGAAGACGTGGAGGTCCACGAACTGCACCTCATCGACCCCCTCGAGGTGATGGCCGCCCTCGGCGGAGCCGGTTTCACGGCGAGCCCGTTGGCGTCCTACGACCCCGCTGTGCCCTTCCCACGGGGATGGTCGGGATTCCTCGCCCGGGCGATACTCGAACCATGAGCCAACCGGTCACCGACTCGAACCCCCTGCGCGCCGTGCGTTCGGTGTTGCTCCTGGTGGCCCTCATGTGGGTCCTGGAGGCCGTGGACGCGATCCTGCCCGCCGATCTGGACAGTTACGGCATCGAGAGCCGCGACCCGGCCGGACTGCCCGGGGTGCTCGCCGCCCCTTTCCTGCACGCCGGCTTCGCCCATCTCATGGCGAACACGATCCCCTTCCTGGTCCTCGGGTCGATCGTCGCCCTGCGCTACCCGGCCAGGTTCTGGCAGATCAGCCTGACCATCATCGTCGCCGGCGGGCTCGGGGTCTGGTTGCTCGGCCCGGCCAACAGCATCATGGTCGGGGCCAGCGGGGTGGTGTTCGGGTTCCTGACCTTCCTGATCACGGCGGGCATCCTCACCCGCCACTGGCTCGACGTCGTGATCGCGCTCGGGGTGCTCGTGGTGTACGGGGGTGTTCTGGTGGGTGCCCTGCCCTTCGCCGTGCCCGCGGGGGTCTCCTGGCTGGGCCACCTGTGCGGTGCGCTAGCCGGCGTGCTGGCTGCCTTCATGTTCGCCCGGCAGGCCGGCCGTGTCGTCCATGTGGCGCAGTGACGGCAGGAACCAGGTCCACACGCCCACGGCACTCAGACCCACCGCCAGGATCAGGAACGCCTGCTCCACGCCGCGCCACTGGACCAGCGGGCCGGCCAGCAGGAACCCCAGCGGACCGGCCACGTACGCCGCCGACGTGATCAGGCCGACGACCCGGCCACGCATGGCGCTCGGGGACCGGTGCTGGATCATGAGGTTCACCACCGGATCCACCGGGCCGTAACACAACCCGGCCAGAGCGGCGAACCCCAGCAGCACCGGGAACGGCGGCAGGACGGCCATCCCCAGAGCGCACAGCCCGGCTCCGGTGATCGCGGTCACGAACGCCAGCCGCCGGCCGAACCGGTGGCCGGTCACGCTGTAGAGCAGGGCACCGGCGATCCCCCCGGCGGACAACGCCATGACGGTGACCCCCAGCAGTTGCGGTTCGCCGAGGCCCTGGAAGTAGGTGGGGAACACGACCCCCTCGACCGGCAGCCAGAACCCGACGACGACCATGCCGACCAGGGCCACGGCCCGCAGCACCCCGTCACCCCACACGAACCGCACACCCTCAGCGGTCGACGTCCAGACCCCGCGGGGGCGTTCGTGCTCCGCGGGACGCCCACCACCCGGCACCCGCACGGCCGCCATGATCACAGAACTTACGACGAACATCGCTGCCGACAGCCAGAAAGTGGCCGCCGCACCCAGGAACCCGATCGCCAGGCCGCCGACCCCGGGGCCGATCAGGAAAGCCGCCCCCCAGGCCGCCTCGTGGATGCCGTTGGCCCGTTCCAGGCGCAGCCCCGCCCCCCGGGCGGCTTCCGGCAGCATCGCTTCGCGAGCGCTGATCCCGGCCGGGTCGAACGTCGCGCCGAGCACCGCCAGCGCGGCCAACTGCCAGAAGTGCAGGTCGATGGTGAGGCTGAGGATCGGCACCAGCGCCATGGAAGTCATCGACAACAGGTCCGAGACCACCGCCACCCGTCGCCGCCCCACCATGTCCACGATCACACCCGCGAACAGGAACGACACCAGCATCGGCAGCGCCGTGACGGCGCCCAGCGCACCGGCCGCGGCGGGCGAACCGGTCAGTTCCAGCACCAGCCACGGGAAGGCCACCATGGAGATCCCGTTGGCGGTGCCGCTGAATACCGTCGCGGACTCCAGCGCCAAGTAGGGCAGCCAGACACGGCGGGAGGTGGGCATGTGGGCATTCTCTCGCGGGCAGGGCAGGATGGTTCCGTGAGTTCCTGGGCCCGGGGGTCGCCCCACTCCACCGCAGACGTCGTCGTCGTGGGAGCCGGCCTGGCCGGACTCAATGCGGCGCACCATCTGGCCGACGCGGGCCTCGACGTGGTGGTGCTGGAGGCCGGCGAGCAGGTCGGCGGCCGGGTCCAGACCCACGAGGTCGACGGGTTCCTGCTCGATCGGGGGTTCCAGTTCTACAACCCGTCGTACCCCGACGGGGCCCACAGCCTGGACCATGCCGCCCTGGATCTGCAGCCGATGGTGACCGGGGCGGTTCTGGTGAGGCGGGACGGCTCCCGCTGGATCGTCGATCCGCGCCGGGCCGGACGCACCAGCCTGCGCAACCTCCGGACCCCATTGGGCCCCCGGGGCATGCTGCAACTCACCCGTTATGCCGTCGGCTGCGCTGTGACGGATACCCGGGAACTCGAGCAGCGACCGGACCTCAGCGCCCGGGAGGCATTCGCCGGATCGCACCTCGGCGATCGGGCCATGTCGCTCTTGCTGACCCCGTTCCTGTCGGGGGTGCTGGCCGATCCCGAACTGCGATCCAGCCGCCGTTTCACCGACCTCGTGCTGCGGTCCCTGGTGCGCGGCACACCCTGCCTGCCGGCAGACGGCATGCGGTCGATTCCCGAGCAGTTGGCCCGGCCGCTGCGCAACCGGATCTTCCGGGGCGTCGCCGCGCGATCGGTCACCCCCAACCGGGTCGACACGGACGCCGGCACGATCGACTGCGACGCCGTGATCGTCGCCACGGATCCCCCCACCGCAGCACGACTGGTCCCCGGCGTGCCCGACCCCACCATGGGCTGCCTGACCACCTGGTACTTCAGCATCGAGCAGGAGGACCTGTACGGCGGCAAACCGGTCCTGGTGCTGGAGTCTGACGGCCGGGGCCCGCTCACGAACGCGATGGTGGTGTCCTACGCCGCGCCCGGGTACGCCCCCGCCGGCCGCCACCTGGTGCAGGCCACCGCAGTTGGCCTGCCCGACGTTGATGTGGCCGCGGTACGCCGGCACTTGGCCGACCTCTACGGCGTGCCGACCGGCGACTGGGAACTGATCGGCCACTACCCGATCGCCGACGCCCTGCCCTTGGCACTGCCTCCGTTCCGGGTTCGCCGCCCACAGGACTTCGGGGGCGTGCTGGTGGCTGGGGATCACCGGGACACCCCCTCGATCCAAGGCGCCCTGGCCAGCGGCCGGCGAGCGGCCCGCAGGGTGCGCCGCCGGCTGGGCTGATACTTGCCCAGCATGCCTGTGATGGATCACCTCAAGCGCGGGGACGACACCGTCGCGCTGCATCGCTACGGGGCGCGCGGCCCGCAGGTGCTGATCCTGCCCGCGCTGGGGGTCGCCGCCGCGTACTACCGGCCCTTCGCGCAGGAACTCACCGACCAGGGCATGCAGGTGGCGGTGCTGGACTGGCGAGGGCATGGGGACAGCACACCTGCGGTGTCGCGGGCCTCCGACCACGGGTACCTCGACCTCGTGGGCGACGTGGACGCGGCGGTCGCCCACCTGGGCGGCGAGGTGACCGTCATCGGTCATTCGCTGGGGGGCCAGATCGGCCTGCTCGCCGCCGCCACGGGCGCCTCGGGTATCGCACGGATCGTGCTGGTCGCGGTCGGGCTGCCCTACTTCCGGGACTACTCGGGGCTGTTCCGGGTGATCCTGCTGCCCTACAGCCAGGCCATCGGAGCCGTGTCCGCGTTGCTCGGGGTCTGGCCGGGCTGGACGTTCGGCGGACGGCAGGCTGCCACCCTGATGCGGGACTGGGCCGCGACCGCGCGTACCGCCCGCTTCCCGCTCCTGAACGGTGCCGATCCGAATCCCGCGGTCGGTCAACTGCGACTACCCGTGCTGGCGGTGGTCGTGGACAACGACGGGTTCACGCCCCGCGCCACCATGGCCCGACTGATCGACCGGATGCCGAACGCCCACGTGCAGTGGCTCGACTACACCGACGAACTTGCCGGCGGACACGTCGACCACATCAAGTGGGTACGCAACTCAGGGGTGCTGGCCGCCCGGATCGCACAGTTCGTGGGCCCTTGAGGCTTCAGACCTGAGCTTCAGCCAGGCGTCCCGGGTGTCTTGACCGCCGCCCGCAGATCAGGAGCCGCAAGTGCGGTTCGGTGGCCGCGGCTTTCGGGGTTCCTCCCGTCGCGCCTGTTGCGCGGGGGTTCTGCTCGGGCGGCCTTCGGCGGGCCCGGCTCGTCGCACCGCCCGGTGAACTCCGAAGAGCCGGCTCGCGAAACCCGACGGGTGATCCCCCACTGGGTTGTCCCCAGGCTGGTTTCGGGTCTCGGTTGTTTGTCGTACCCGGCTCGTAGCGTGGCGGGTATGGATGTTCATCAGGCATGGGAACTGTTGCAGACCGCCGGGGCTGACCCGCTGGCGGTCGCGCGGGCCTGCGAGGCGGTCAA
>DAOMFH010000103.1:0-7086 GCA_035429705.1 Actinomycetota bacterium | reverse complement strand
GGTCCTCCCACGCGTTGACACCACACGTCAAACGCCGGGCGACGCTCAGGCCCCGGGTCGGTCGGGCAGTTCCACGGAGCCGCCGATGGGCTCTCCGTGGTGTGCCCTGCGCCACAGGATGTAGATGTAGAGCGGCACTCCCAGCACGATCAGCATCCACAGCCAGTAGATCTCCTGGACGCCGCCACCGTAGAACGCCAGGATCGTGAAGGCCAGCGCCAGAATGGCGATGGTCATCTTGCGAGCCATATGTGCGACCGGGACCTTGCCCCGGTCCAGCGCCAGCCACTTCATCTCGGCTGCCGCGCTGAATGCGTAGGAGACCATGGTCGCCACGGCGCTGACCAGCACCAGTTGGGCCACAGCGTCTCCGAGCCCGCCACCGGTGAAAGACAGCGCGAGGATGCCGGCGGCCAGCGCGCCGCTGATGATCAGGCCGGTCCCGGGTGCGTGGTGAATGTTGAGCTTCCCGAAGGCCTTGGGGGCGAGTCCGTCGAACTCGGCGGCCATCGGGATCTGTCCCGAAAGCAGCAGGAGTCCGTTCATCGCTCCCAGACACGAAATGACCGCTACGACTGCGACCGCCTGCCCCGCCCAGTCACCGAACATGTTCGCCGCCGCCACTGCGAAGGCGGCATCGCTGCGGGCCAGTTCGGAATGCTCCACGGCGCCGAATACCGCGGTCGTGCTGAGCAGGTACACCGCTGCGGCGGCCAGTGTTCCGATGACCGTCGCCCGGGGAATGGTCTTGTCGGGCTCGTGCACGTCCCCGGCCGGAATCGTCGCCGCCTCCACCCCGATGAACGAGAACAACGTGTAGGCCATCACGGCCGTGATGACCTCCAGGGCCGGCAGATCCACGGCCTTGAACGGGCCGAGGTTGTCCATGTCGAAGGCGATGAACCCCAGCGTGCCGATCAGCAGCAGCGGCACGACTTTGAGGATCGTCAGGATCAGGGACACCATTCCGCCGGTGACCACGCCGTTCCGGTTGAGCAGGGTGAGGGCCGCGATGGCCGACACCGCCACAACCGTGCTCAGCAGTCGGTTGTCCACGACCGCCGGGATGAGCACTCCGAGATACACGACCATCGATGAGGCGATCGCCCCCACTCCCACCCAGGCGCCCACCCAGTAGGTCCACGCCGACTGGAAGCCGATGAAGTCCCCGAAGCCCTGGCGGGAGAACGCGTACGGACCCCCGACGTCCGGCGTACGGCGGGCAAGGGAGGAGAAGACCAGGGCCAGCATCAGGCTGCCGAATGCGGTGATCGCGAATCCGACCAGGCTGATGGGACCGTACTGCGCGAGCCAGGACGGCTGGGTGAAGATGCCCGCACCGATGATCGTGCCGGTGACGAGCGCGGTCGCCGGCCACAGGGTCAGACCCCTTTGCTGGGCAGCGGTCTCAGGTATGTGGTCCGTCCGGGTCATCGCAGTGTCCGCCCCTCGTGCTGGATGCCCTGCTGGCACCGATTGCACAGTAGTCCCTCGCGAGGGCCCACAGGCGCAACATCTGACGCCTCAAGCCGGACATTCTCGGCGAATCGCTTGTTGTTGGTTCAGATCGGGGCCCGCTGTGCCACAGTATGTGCACCAGAGACAGCAGGGAGAGTGGGATGTCCAGGTTCATGAGACTTGGCCGCATGGCCGCGGTCGTGGCAGCAGGTGCCCTCGCGCTGAGCGCGTGTGGCGGGGATTCGGGTGGAGGCGGCGCTTCGTCCACGCCATCCGGAATCCCCTCCGTGACCGCAGATGAGGCGTTGGCGGCCAAGGTGCCCGCCGACATCAAGTCCACCGGCACCCTGACCTTCGGCACCGACGCGAGTTACGCGCCGAGCGAGTTCCTCGCCGACGACGGCACCACGATCGTCGGGCTCGACGTCGACCTGGGCAAGGCGATCGCCGCAAAACTGGGCCTGCAGGGCCAGTTCGAGAACTCCACCTTCGACTCACTGATCGTGGGGGTGGTCAACGGGAAGTTCCCGGCCGCGATGTCGTCGTTCACGATCAACCCCGAGCGGATGAAGCAGGTCAACATGATCAGCTACTTCGACGCCGGGACATCCTGGGCGGTGAAGCAGGGCAACCCGTCCGGAATCAGCGTCGACGACCCGTGCGGCAAGACCGTGGCTGTGCAGAAGGCCACCGTGCAGGTTGACGACATCGAGGCCCGCAACCAGGACTGCAAGAGCGCCGGCAAGCCGGAGATCAGCATCCAGCAGTACACGCTGCAGTCGGACGCGACCACCGCGGTGGTGAGCGGGAAGGCCGACGCGATGCTGGCCGACTCCCCAGTGGTGGCCTACGCGATCAAGCTGACCTCCAGCCTGGAGCAGCTCGGCGACATATACGACTCCGCACCCTACGGTGTGGTCGTCCCGAAGGACGAGACCGAGTTCGCCACTGCCATCCAGGGGGCGATCAACGCACTGATCGCCGACGGTACGTATCAGGCGATCCTCGATGAGTGGGGTGTCGGCAACGGCGCCATCACCGAGTCCCAAGTGAACCCGTCGGCCAGCTGACGAACGGGAGAACCAGATGAGCGCCGACACCCGCGAGGTCGCGGGAGGGGAGCGGGGAACACCACCGATCGAGGCGGTGCCAGTACGTCATCCGGGCCGTTGGGTGGGCGCGGCAATCGTGGCGGTCTTCGTCGCGATGGCGGTGCACAGCCTGCTCACGAACCCGAACTGGGGCTGGAGTCTGATCAGTAATTGGATCTTCTCGCCGCCCATCCTCAAGGGTGTCGGCGTGACCATCCTGCTGACCATCCTGGCGATGGTCATCGGCCTGGTTCTCGGCGTGGTGCTGGCGATCATGCGGTTGTCGCCGAACCCGGTGCTCAGCAGTGCGGCGTGGGTGTTCGTGTGGGCATTCCGCGGGACGCCCGTCTACGTGCAGTTGTTCCTGTGGGCGAACATCATCGCCTTGTACACGACGTTGTCGCTGGGGGTGCCGTTCGGGCCCGAGTTGCTGACGTTCCAGACCAAGACCCTCATCCCGGCCTTCGTGGCCGCGCTGCTGGGACTGGGGCTGAACGAAGCCGCGTACATGTCCGAAATCGTGCGCGCGGGCATCCTCAGCGTGGACGAAGGTCAGGACGAGGCCGCCACGGCCCTTGGCATGGGCCGCATGCAGACCCTGCGGCACATCGTGCTGCCGCAGGCCATGCGGGTGATCGTGCCCCCGACGGGCAACGAGACCATCTCGATGCTGAAGACGACCTCGCTGGTGATCGCCATCCCGTTGACCACCGAGTTGTTCTTCCAGGCCAGCGCCGTCGGGAACCGGTTGTTCCAGCCGTTCCCGATGGCGGTCATGGCCAGCATCTGGTATCTCGGCCTGACCAGCATCCTTATGGTCGGTCAGTACTACATCGAGCGCCACTACGCCAAGGGAGCGATGCGGCAACTCCCGCCGACCCCGATCGAGAAGATGCGGCGCAGGCTGCGTATCGGAGGTGGTGACAAGTGACCGAGAAACCCATCAAGGTGCTGGCCGAGAACGTGCACAAGGCGTTCGGCCGCAACGAGGTGCTGCGCGGGATCGACATGGAGATCCGGGTCGGCGAGGTGGCCTGCATCGTCGGCCCGTCCGGCGGCGGCAAGTCCACCTTCCTGCGGTGTATCAACCACTTGGAGAAGATCGACGCCGGCCGGTTGTCCGTCGACGGGGAGTTGATCGGCTACAAGCAGCGCGGCGGGAAGTTGTACGAAATGCACGACAAGGAGGTCGCGGAGCAGCGCCGTTCCATCGGGATGGTGTTCCAGCGGTTCAACCTGTTCCCGCACATGACCGCCGCGGAGAATGTGATGTCCGGGCCCGTGGTGGTCCGCAAGGACAACAAGAAACAGGCCCGGGAGCGGGCTCTGGACCTGCTCGGCCAGGTGGGGCTCGGCGACCGCGGGGACTCCTATCCGATGCAGTTGTCCGGCGGTCAGCAGCAGCGGGTGGCCATCGCCCGGGCACTGGCGATGGATCCCGACCTGATGCTGTTCGACGAGCCCACCTCGGCCCTCGACCCCGAGTTGGTCGGGGAAGTGCTGGACGTGATGCGGCGACTGGCCGCAACGGGAATGACCATGGTGGTGGTGACCCACGAGATGGGCTTCGCGCGGGAAGTGGGCGACGTTCTGGCCTTCATCGACCAAGGGGTGGTGGCTGAGATCGGCGAGCCGCGCGAGATCCTGGCCCAGCCCAAGAGCAAGCGTTTCCAGGACTTCCTGGGCAAGGTGCTGTGACCACGCCGACGTCACGAATCGGCCGCTGAAAGGGATCGACTCGGCAGTTGTCCGTACCGCAGGGCACTGGCGGCGTACCCTCAGGCCTGGGGAGGTGGTCGTCATGTCCACCACACGCAAGAGTCTGGGACTGCTGAGCGCGGGTCTGTTGGTCGTGGGAGCCGCCGCGGTGTCACCCGCCTGGGCCGCCCCGCCGGCCAACGACAACCGGTCCGATGCGATCAAGGTGGCTCTGCCGGCCGGGGTGACCGGAACGCTGGTCGACGCCACGCTCGAGCCGGCCGAACCACCCGGTCAGTGTGCCCCGATCGAGGCGTCGGTCTGGTACCGGTTCACCGCGCCCAAACGGGGTGCGGTCGTCATCGAGCTCGATGCCGGCGGGGAAATGGACGCGACGGTCGACCTGTACAAGCAGGTCCGGTCCAAGTTGCAGTGGGCCGACTGCTCGCAGACCGACAACAGGGGCGTGGCCACGATCGACACGGAGGGTCTGGAGGCCGGCGCCGACTACGCGATCCGGGTCGGCAGGCAGACCGGATCGGCCGCCGCCGGTTTCTCGCTGCGGGTCCTGGTGCCCAGCCCACCGCCCGAGCCCCCGGGCAGGCCGCTTCCCGGCACAGGGGTTCGCAACACCGTCAACCGGCTGACCAACTCCGGCGATGCCTATTGGACCCGGATGCAGGAAGGTCGCACCATGCGGCTGAGCCTGCGGGTCAACCAGTGCACCAGGCTGGAGGTCTACGGCCCGGACACCTCATCCTTCGGCGGTTCGGCGCTCAAGAGCCTGCCCTGCGGCGGGTACAGCCTTTTCACCCCGACGCAGACGGGACGCCACTTCCTGGTCGTGTGGGCCGGTCGTAGTCGCGACACCCAGCCCTACCGCCTGCGTGTGGCGCCCGCCCGCCGGATCCACACGACGCCGGGCGTGTTCATCGCCAACAACGCGCGTGTGCCGGGCCGGGTCAACGGGGGGATCAACTTCCGTCACCTGTACCGGTTCGATGTCACCAGTCGGTCCACCCTCACGCTGAGCGTCAGTGGCGATGTCACCATGCGACTGGTGCGCGACGACCAGGCCAGGTTCGGCCGCGGTGACTACATCGAGCGCAACGTCCCGGCCGGCCGGTACTTCGTCGCGGTCCAGGGGGACGGCCGCTACGCGCTTAAGCGGGTCTCCCGGACCATCACCCGGTCGTCGGTGAGTTTCAACGGCCGTCGGCAGGCCACTGTGTCCCCGGGCTCGACGGCCCGGCTGGCGCTCCGGGTGCGTCCGGCGGTCAGCGGCCCGGGAGTCCTCACCGTCGAGCGTCTCGACCCGATCGACGGATGGCAGTTCACCAAGCGGTTCCGGGTCAGTGTCTCGGCCGGTTCGGCCACGGTCGCGTTCCAGCCGCCAAGCGTCGGTCGCTACCGCGTGACCGGCGAGTTCAAGGGCAGTCGGGTTGCCGCTGCATCCGACGCCGGTGTTGCCCGGCTGAAGGTGCAGGGCCCGTTGGTGGACTGACTGCGGCGAATAGCCCGGTGAAGGTGCGTGCGGACGCCGACGCTGGTTGAATCGGGCAATGGTGCAACCGCGTTCCATCGACCGGATCCGACTCGACGATGTCGTCGGCGTCGCGCGTGACCGCGCGCCGGTGCACGTCTCCGAGGATGTGCTGCAGACTGTCGCGGCGGGCCGGGACATCGTCGAACGACTGGCGGATTCGACGGTGCCGGCCTACGGGATCTCCACCGGATTCGGGGCGCTGGCCACGGTGTCCATCCCACCAGTGCGGCGGGCGTCTCTGCAGGTGAGCCTGATCCGCAGCCACGCAGCCGGGACTGGTCCGCTCGTTGCGGCGGAGGTGGTCCGGGCGATGATGACGCTGCGCCTGAAGACACTGGCGTCGGGGCGCACCGGGGTTCGGCCGGTCGTGGTCGAAACGCTGGCGGCGATGCTCAACCAGGACATCACCCCGGCAGTACGGACCTACGGTTCGCTGGGCTGCAGTGGCGACCTCGCACCCCTGGCGCACGTCGCGCTGGCTGCGATGGGGGAGGGCGAGGTGCTCGCCGGGACGGGCACCCGGCCGGCCTCCACAGCCCTGCAGGAGGCCGGCATCACGCCGCTGGTGCTGGCCGAGAAGGAGGGCCTGGCGCTGATCAACGGCACCGACGGGATGCTGGGGATGCTCGCACTGGCACTGGCCGACCTGGCCGGCCTGCTGCGCCTGTCGGATGTGGCCACAGCCATGACGGTCGAGGCGCTGCTGGGCACTGACCGGGTCTTCGCAGACGAGTTGATGGACCTGCGCCCGCAACCGGGGCAGGCGGCCTCCGCGGCGAATCTGCGCAGACTGCTCGCCGACTCCCCGATCATGGCCAGTCACCGCGACGACATGGAGCACATCGTCCAGGACGCCTACTCACTGCGCTGCGCCCCACAGGTGACCGGCGCGGCCCGGGACACCGCCGATCATGCCCGGCTGGTCGCCGAAAGGGAACTGGCCGCTGTGATCGACAACCCGGTCGTGCTGCCCACCGGACGGGTGGCCTCCAACGGCAATTTCCACGGTGCGCCGGTCGCCTACGTCCTGGATTTCCTGGCTATCGTCTGTGCCGATGTCGCATCCATCTCGGAGCGTCGTACCGACCGCATGCTGGACAAGACCCGCTCACACGGCCTGCCGCCCTTCCTGGCCCACGAGGCCGGGGTGGACTCCGGGTACATGATCGCCCAGTACGCCGCGGCGGGGATCGTGTCCACCCTGAAGCGCCTGGCGGTTCCGGCCAGCGTGGACTCGATCCCGAGTTCGGCCATGCAGGAGGACCACGTGTCCATGGGGTGGGCGGCCGCACT
>DAOMFH010000102.1:1586-7177 GCA_035429705.1 Actinomycetota bacterium | reverse complement strand
GGCACGAACCACTTGAAGCCGACCGGAACCTCCAGCAGGGTCCTGCCGCGACCGGCCACCACCCGGTCGATCATCGACGAACTGACCAGGGTCTTGCCGACGGCCGACTGCGGCGACCACCCCTCGCGGTGGGTGAGCAGGTAGTCGATGGCCACGGCCAGGTAGTGGTTGGGATTCATCAGCCCGGCGTCGGGGGTGACGATGCCGTGCCGGTCGGAGTCGGCGTCGTTGCCGGTCGCGATCTGGTACTGATCCTTGGCGGCGACCAGCGAGGCCATCGCCGACGGCGATGAGCAGTCCATCCGGATCTTGCCGTCCCAGTCGAGGGTCATGAACCCGAACTGCGCGTCCGTGCGCGGGTTGACCACGGTCAGGTCCAGGCCATGCCGGTCGGCGATGGCCGCCCAGTAGGCCACGCTCGCGCCCCCCAGCGGGTCCGCCCCGATGCGCACTCCGGCCGAGCGGATCGCCTCGATGTCCAGGATCGTCGGCAGGTCGTCCACATAGTCCGAGATGAAGTCGAAGGTCTGCACCCGGCCGCGGGCCTGCGGCAACGGGATCCGGCGGACCCCGGCGAGACCGGCGCGCAGCAGATCGTTGGCGCGGTTCTGGATCCAGCCGGTGATCGCCGTGTCGGCCGGCCCCCCGTCGGGCGGGTTGTACTTGAAACCGCCGTCGCTGGGCGGATTGTGCGACGGGGTGACCACGATGCCGTCGGCGTTGCGGCCCTGCGCGTTGAGCGTGAGGATCGCATGGCTGATCGCCGGGGTCGGGACGAAGCCGTCGGCGGTGTCGACCAGCACGGTGACGTCGTTGGCGGCGAGCACCTCCAGCGCGGTGGCGTAGGCGGGTTCCGACAGCCCGTGGGTGTCCCGGCCGATCAGCAGGGGACCGTCGATGCCCTGACTCTTGCGGTACTCGCAGATGGCCTGGGTCGTCGCGGCGATGTGGTCGTCGTTGAAACTGCTGGTCAGGCTGGAGCCGCGGTGTCCCGACGTCCCGAAACTGACCTGCTGGCCGGGGTCGTCGGGGTCGGGGTGCTCGGTGTAGTACGCAGTGACCAGACGGGCGACGTCGACCAGGTCGTCGGGTTGGGCAGGGGTACCGGCACGGGGATCGTTCATGCTCGCAGGGTAGTCCCAAGCCCTGGTTCAATGAAGGTGTGGATGCGCAGGGATGGGATGAGCGGTACGGGGACGCGGAACTGGTGTGGAGCGGTGAGCCGAACAGGTTCGTCGCGCAGCATCTGGCCGGACTGACGCCGGGGGATGCCGTCGACCTCGGCGCCGGCGAGGGCCGCAACGCGGTCTGGCTGGCCGGCCGGGGATGGCGGGTGACGGCTGTCGACTTCTCCGCGGTCGGCCTGGAGAAGGCCAGGCGGATGGCCTTCGAAGCCGATGTGGAACTGGCCACCGTGGTCGGTGACGTTGAGACCTATGAGCCACCGTTCCCCGTCGACCTCGTGCTGATCTCCTACCTGCAGATTCCGGATGTGCACCAGATGAGCCTCCTGCGACGGGTGAAGGGGTGGCTGAACCCGGCGGGCGTGGTGTTCGTGGTCGCGCACGACAAGGCGAACGTGGAGCGCGGGCACGGCGGACCACAGGATGTGGGGGTGTGCTACGAGGTCGAGCAGACCGTGACCGCCCTCGACGGCCTGCGCATTGAGGTCGCTGAGGTGGCCGCCCGACCGGTCGATGACGCGGTGGCGCTGGACACGGTGGTCCTGGCGCGGCGGGCCTGATTCGGCTCGCGTCGCGTCTTTCAGCCCAGCCGCACCACTCGGACGAACCGCACCGCGCGGCGTCCCGCGTTGACGTAGGCGTACTGCCGGTCGCTGGCCAAGCGGGCAGAGCCGCCCCGGGCGACCTTCACCGGTGGCAGGCCCGCCACCTCCAGGGTGAGCGTGCCGTCGATCACCAGGAACAGCTCCTCGGATCCGGGTGGGTCGGGCTGGGCGTCGTACCGGTCACCCGGCTGTAGGCTCCACTCCCACAGCTCCGCGGCCGGCCGGTGTTGCGTGGCCACTTGCAGAGCCGCCCGGCTGCCCAGCGATGACGACCAGACCCCCATGGAGTCACCGGGTTCGTTGACCGAAAGCGGTGCCGGCCGGGTGTCGCGGGTGATGTCCGCGAAGTCGCTGCCGAGGGCGCGGGCCACCTTGTCGACGGTGACCAGGCTGGGGTTCGCCTGGCCCAGTTCGATCTGGGTCAGCATGCGCCGGCTGAGCCCGGCCTGGTCAGCCAGCTCCTGGACCGACAGGCCGGCGGCCTTTCGCCGGTACCGCACCTCCTTGCCCAGGCGACTGAGGAACTGCGCGGTGGGACCGCTGGTGACCTCTTCCTGCGCCATCGATTGCCCTCCTCCCGCAATGCGCACTATACTGCTCAATATGGGCAATCAGATTGTAGCGTCTGATTTGCGTCCAGACTCTCCGTAAGACACCGCACAGCAGGAGGTTCGGTCATGAAGATCCGGGATTTCGGAGTCGAGCAGTGGATGAACGAGTACGAGAACCTCGGTGAGTACAACCTCGCGGAGACATGTGTCCAGTCGCTGACGACTGCGGAACTGCTCGAACTCACCGGCAAGCGCGACAGCTTCCTCGACGAGATTCTGCCGATGCAGCTCACCTATGGGGCGATCCCGGGCAGTGACCGCTTGCGGACCGCGATCGCCGCTCTGTACGAGCGCCAGGGGATGGACAACGTGGTGGTCACGCACGGTGCGATCGGCGCCAACCACCTGGTGCATCTGACCCTGGTCGAACCCGGGGACCGCATCGTGTCCGTGCTGCCCACCTACCAGCAGCACTACTCGGTGCCCGAGTCCATCGGCGCCGACGTGCGGGTCCTGCGCCTGCGCGAGGAGAACGACTGGCTGCCCGATCTCGATGAACTCGCCGAACTCGTCGGGGACGAGGCCAAGCTGGTCGCGATCAACAACCCGAACAACCCCACGGGGTCACTCATGGACGAGGCCTTCTTGCGCAAGGTGGTCGACATCTGCGAGCCGGCCGGCGCCTATCTGCTGTGCGACGAGGTCTATCGCGGCGTCGACCTGGCCGATCCGGGCACAACCGCCTCGGTCGCCGACCTCTACGAGCGAGGCATCAGCACCGGCAGCATGTCCAAGGCCTTCTCGCTGGCCGGCCTGCGGCTGGGCTGGGTGACCGGACCGCAGGACCTCGTGGCGAAATTGATGGTCCAGCGGGACTACAGCACGATCAGCGTGGGGATGATCGACGATCTGCTGTCGGCGTACGCACTCGAGCACGCCGAGGCGATCCTGGCCCGAAACCGGGCGCTCGTGCGCGGCAACCACAAGACGCTGTCCGACTGGATCGAGCAGGAGCCGCACATCACCTGGGTCGAGCCCGCCGGCGGGACCACCGCGTTCCTCAAGTATGACCTCGACGTACCGTCGCGCGAATTCTGCGTGGATCTGGTCGAACGCACTGGTGTGATCCTCACCCCGGGCAGCGCCTTCGACGTCGAAGGCTATCTGCGCATCGGCTACGCGAACAGCAACGAGATTCTGCGGGCCGGGCTGGAGAGGTTCAGCGAACACCTGGCGAGGATGTAGGCCGGTCATTCGGACTGCAGGTATCGGGTGCGGGTGCCCACAGGCGCCGGCATGGGGTGCCCAGCGTCCTCGCCCCATCGTGTGGGTCACACTGGCCGCATGAGCGACCTGTTCGCCGCATTGGCCGGACCGGCTGAGGAGGTCGCCCCGCTGCTGCTCAACGCGACCATCCGGGACAGCGAGGTGGCGATCCGGATCGTGGAGGTGGAGGCGTACGCGGGTCATCGCGACCCGGCCAGTCACGCCTATCGGGGTCCGAGCGCCCGCAACGAGGTCATGTTCGGGCCGCCGGGATTCGCCTACGTGTACCTCAGTTACGGAATGCACTGGTGCCTGAACGTGGTGTGCCACCCACCCGGGATCGGCGGCGGAATCCTGCTGCGTGCCGGTGAGGTGATCTCGGGGATCGACGAGGCCCGGCAGCGGCGAGGTGGCCGGCGGGACCTGGCCCGCGGTCCGGGGCGACTCGGTCAGGCCCTGGCCGTGACGATCGCGGACCGGGGCTGTGACCTGCGGACGGGTCGCTTACGGCTGGAGCCGGCCGTGGCTGGGGCCGATGTCACCCGCGGCCCCCGGGTCGGGGTGAGCCGGGCGGCTGATCGGCACTGGCGCTTCTGGATAGCCGACGACCCCTTCGTGAGCGTCTATCGTCGCAGTGCGCGGGCTAGAGCAGCGCAGTCAACTGATTGATGCTCGGGTTCGTGAGGACTGTACCGTCGGGCAGCAGGACCGTCGGAACGACGTGATTGCCGCCGTTCGCCTCACCGACGAAAGCAGCCGCCGCCGGGTCCTGCTCGATGTCCACCTCGGTGAACGTGAGTCCCTGCCTGCGCATCTGGTGCTTCAGCCGAACGCAGTAGCCGCACCACGCGGTGGTGTACATCGTGATCAATCTGGTTCTCCGAGTTCTTCGCCGGGCTTCCTGCTCCAGTCTGCCTGGTGCTGCTCAGCCGGGGCTGACCACCTGCTCCTGGGCGGCGGTGATCCCGCCGCACTCCACTGCGGCCTCCATCGGCACTGCCCGTTTCACAACACCCAGCCCGATGGGACCCAGTTCGAAGTGCTGCGCGACCGATCCCACCCGGCCTACAGCGCGTCCGTCGCGCATGACCTCCACCCCGGTGTCGGGCAGGGCACCGTCGAAGTGAAGCAGCACCAGTCGTCGCGGCGGACGCCCCATGTTGTGAAGACGCGCAACCGTCTCCTGCCCGCGGTAGCAGCCCTTGGCCAGGTGTACCGCCGGCCCGATGAGCCCCAATTCATGGGGCAACGACTTGTGGTCGGAATCCACGCCGATCTCGGGCACTCCGGCCGCGATGCGCAGCGCGTCCAGCGCCCAGATGCCGCACTCCGGTCCGTCCGGCCGCTGTCCGGGCGGGAAGATCACCTCTGACCCCACGAGCCGGCCCGGGCGCACAGGTACGTACTTCTCCGCGTCACCACCCCGGTCGGAACCCGACGGGGTCCGGCCCAGGCCGGCGTATTCCACCGGGATCAGCCAGGTCGGCAGGTCGCCGTAGGGCTCTCGCCGAGGAACCCAGACCACATCGTGCTCGGCGCGCTCGACTGCCACGTCGGCGAAGAAACGCATCGAGTCCAGGTAGGCAACCAGTGCCCCGGCCGTCTCGCTGCGCACGATCAGCCAGGTGGCGCCTTCGGTGTCGATCACGTGCAGGTCGTACTCGACATGTCCGTGTGGGTCGAGTACGAGCGCCTGGGTGGACTCCTGCGCAACGATCCGATGAGACGTCAGCGAGTCCAGCCAGCCGATCCGGTCCGCGCCGGTCAACCGGATCACGTCACGGTGCGGCAAGTGGACCCAGCCCTGACCGGCCTCCAGCAGGCGCTGTTCACCGAAGGGGTCGCCGAAGTGGGTCATATCCGTGCAACGCCGTCGCCGAGCGGACGCATTCCCGGACCAATCCCGTGCGGTTGGGCGACATTCGCCGACACTGCGACCCCGACGGGCCCGATCCCCAGGCACATGCGAAGACCGAGACCACCGC
>DAOMFH010000102.1:0-1486 GCA_035429705.1 Actinomycetota bacterium | reverse complement strand
CGAGACCACCGCTGGGAAGCGGGCGGGGCTCTTCAGTCCCGCGGAACGTGGCGGCACTGCGCGCACAGTCCCGGCAGCGCCATGTAGTCGAGGTCGGCGGCGAAACCGTGCGTGTCGAGCAAGGTCGCGAGGAAGCCGGCGGCCAGGTCGATGTCGGCGGAGGTCAGCCCGCCGCAGGACTGGCAGACGAGGTGCAGATGGGGGACGGGATCCACCGCGTGGTAGGTGGGGGGCCCATGGCCGATGTGGGTGTGGGTGACCAGCCCGACCTCGACGAGGACGTCGAGCGCCCGGTAGACCGTCGATGTGTCCACACCGGAAACCGCCTCAGCGATCTGCTCGGGGGTGGCGTGACGCAGCCGTTCGACGGCCTGATAGACATCGCGGCGCTGACCGGTGAGCCGGTAGCCGTGCTCCCGGAGGCAGGACTCGAACCGGTCGTTCACGTGCGCTTGAGTTTGGCTGCGAGGTGGTTGGTCAGCGGCTGACCCATGGCGGACATGTCGAACGTCCAGGCCAGGTCGCCGTCGGGGGCCAGCCCGTAGAGGCGGTGGCCGGCCGTGTATTCCTTGGCGCTGGCCGTGCGCATCACCGAGTCGGTGGTCATCTCCAGGCTCGCCCGGGTGATCGTGGCCGACTGGATCTCCGAGACGGTGACCCGCCCGTGCCAGACTTCCACGAAGCCGGTCGGGTGGGAGAACAGTGCTTCGAACTCGTTGTCGGGCCGCGGCCGGAAGTAGGCCGACTCGGTGCCGCCGGGGCGCACACGGTTGCCTTCCGCATCCAGAATCCAGGAACGCGAGTTCATGGCGATGAACGGCCGGCCGTCACAGGTGAAGGAGATCTCCTGGCCGAACCGGAAGTCGTCGATCGTCGGATATTGGCCGGTGCCGACGCCGACCCACTGGCCGAGCAGCCAGGACAGTGGCCGGACCTCCTCGGGCAGGTCCACTACTCGGTCTTGAAGAGTCGGTACACCACGTAGATGGCGAACCAGGTGATGAGCACGGTCACCAGAGCCAGCAGTGATGTGAAGAACAGCTCGGTCATGACCCCAGACTAGTCGGTCACATGTCCAGCCCGCGACGCCTCGGCCCGGATCGCCGGTCAGTAGCTGACCGCTTGGACTGCGTCGGTGAGCAGCACCTCGACCAGTTCGGTCGCTCCGGCGATCCGCGCGCCGGTTCGCAGGTCCTCGGCCACGAGGCGGCGGCGGGCGGCGCACTGGCTGCACACCGCCACCGACGACATCGCCGACAGGGCGTCCTCGAGCGTCGGTGCGAACTCCACGTCGTAGGGGGGCTCACGACCCGGGACGACCAGCAGGGTCGCGGGCCCGGACAGCCACAGATCCACCTGCGCACCGGCGGCGGCCGCGGCCATTCCTACCGTCAGGGCGCTGGCAACCCGTTCCGGGACGTCGGTGGTCAACTGCACCACCAGCCGGCGGGTCACCACGTCAGACCCGGGAACTCTTGTCGGTGAG
>DAOMFH010000101.1:0-7211 GCA_035429705.1 Actinomycetota bacterium | reverse complement strand
CGGGTCCCCACGGTCCGCACCAACGCGAGTGTTGCGCGGTTGTCGGTCGGTCTACGAGTGTTGCGCGGTTGGGGATGTTGATCAAGGAAAACCCACAACGTTGCAACAGTCGGGGGCCGGCGTCCGCCGCAGCGCTACGGGGCGCGCGGGGCCTCGTTGAGCCGATCCCAATCACGGATCCCGCCCGACCGGGCGGCACCCCTGAACGCACAGCGACCGCACCGAGGCCACCCCTCCCGGAGAACTCAGCGCCCCACCACGCCCCGCAAGGCCAGACAACTGAGCAGCCGGGACTGCCCCCGCAAATCCGAAGCACCCGCAACGGTCGGCGGGTGAGGCGGGTGGCCGGCCCCACTCTCCCAACTTCTGCCCCACAAATCCGAAGCCGCGTGTTTGCCGTGTGCCGATGACGGGTAGGCGAGCGGATGTGAGACCAGGCCACCGGAGCACCGCGCGGTGGCTGGCCGCCGGGCTGCTGGTACTGCCGGGCGCAGTCACACCGGGCCAGTCGGTGCCACCCGCCGCGGCCAGTGACGGACGCACCGTGACGGTGGCGACGTACAACGTGTGCAAGCGGACCTGCGGATCCGGACGGTCCGCGTGGCGCATCCGCAAACGTGCGGTCATCGGCAACATCGTGGCCTCCGGCGCGGATGTCGTCGCCGTCTAGGAAGCCGCCGGGACCGTCCGCCAACTCAGGGCAGGGCTCGCTACTCATGGCTACGCCCTGGCGAATCGGGCCACGGATGGCTGCGGGCGCGGGTGCACCCAGGATTCCTTCGTCTTCAACCGTGCCGATGCGCTGTCACCGCTCGGGGTGCATCGCCGAGAGGGGACGGCTCGGCTGTCGGCGGTGTCCCGGGTGCGCTGGTCGGGTACCTACGACCGCGGCTGGTCCTGGGCGTATCTGCGGGACCGCGCCAGTGGTGCGGTGCTGCTGGTCGCGTCCGTGCACCTGCCCAGTGACAAATCCGCTTGGGGGGAGCGTCTGCGGCGGGCGTCGGCCCGCGGGGTCGTCCGGTACTTGGCCGACAACAGGCGCGCCCACGGGATGCCCGACGTCACGACGGTCATCGCCGGCGACCTGAACTCCTTCCCGGAACGCCAGCCCCGAGGGGCGCAGCACGTTCTCCACCGGGCCGGCTACCAGGATGCGTTCATGGCCCGGCAGCGCACGAACCCGCGGGTGGCGACTGTGAATGTGACCCGCCGCCACCGGGACCCGTTCCCCGTACGTCCGGTGCGCTCGGACACACCGGCCAGGCTCGACTACGTCTTGGTCGCTGGGGGGCGGCCGGTTGCCTACGAGGTCCTCCTGCGGCTGATCCACGGCCGGTTCGACGACCGCTACCGGGGCAGCGACCACAATCTGGTGCTGGGCACCGTGCGACTGGCCGGTTGAGGGGCCGCGCCGTCACAACGGCGGTCGGGGTTCACTGTCGGGGTACCGCGAGGCTTGCTCCACCGGGATCGCCGAGAGCCGCTCGACCTCGGTGGCCGGCAGCGTCAGGTGGACCGCTGCGACGCAGTCCAGGACCGTGGCCGGACGGCTGCTTCCCGGGATCGGGATGACCACCGGCGACTGCGCCAGCAACCAGGCCAGCGTCAGGCGTTGCGGGCTCACCGCGTGGGCCGAAGCCGCCGACGCGAAGACCTCCGCGCCGGTCAGTGGCGACCAGGGCAGGTAGGCGATGCCCTCGGCGGCGCACATGTCCAGCACGTCGCCGTCGGCGCGATAGCGCGGGGAGCGTTCGTTCTGCACCGCGACGATCCCGCCATCGGCTGGCCCACCGGCGATGTCCAGGGCGTACTGCAGCATCTGCGAGTCCACGTTCGACAGGCCGATCCTGCGGGCCAGTCCCCGCTGCTGAACTCCGACCAGACCGGCGATCTGCTGGGCGAAGTGGACCGAAGGGTCGGCGCGGTGCAGGTAGTAGAGGTCGATGCTGTCCACGCCGAGTCTCCCGGCGGACGCCTCCGCCGCGGCCAGCAGTGCAGCTGGGGAGCCGGAGCGCCCCCACACCTCGCCGGGGGCCCGGGTGATGCCACCTTTCGTGGCCACCAGTGGCCGGGGTCCGGGGTAGCAACGCAGCGCCTCGGCCACCAGCTCTTCGTTGTGCCCGAAATGCTTGCCGTCCGGGGCGTAGATGTCGGCCGTATCGAGCAGATCCACCCCGGCATCGAGGGCCGTGTGGATGGTCTGCAGTGCGCGGTCGCGGTGGGCGAGCATGCGAGGGTCGGAGAGGGGCAGACAGCCCAGTCCGATCGGGAAGACGGCGCGGTCGCCGAGGGCGCGGGGGAGCATGCCCCCATCCTGCCCCGGCTCGCACACCCCAGGGCGGTGCTACATCAGTCGATGGAGTTGAACAGATCCAGCGCCTTCGGCGTGTCCCACTTCACCGCATCCTGCCCGCCGACGTAGTAGGAGCCGGGAACGGTGGGGACCGTGGTGGCCTGTCCGACGCCCATCGAGATCATCCCCATGGCCAGTGCGAGGCGGGCGTCGTCGAACACACCGGTGCCCGAGTCGACCGTGAGGCTGTTCCCGGCCGCCGAGGCGGCGCCGAACGCCCGCCAGGGCAGCAGCCAGGTGAGCGGGTTCATGGTCCGCTTGGCGACCGCCGAGATGAACTCCTGCTGGCGCTCGGCCCGGCCCAGATCGCCGCGCGGGTCTGCGTAGCGCATCCGCACGTAGGCCAGAGCATCCTGGCCGTCCATGATCTGGCAGCCCTTCTGCACGTTCAGCCCGCTGTTCGCATCCTTGTAGCGGCGGGCAGGGCATAACCGCACTCCGCCCAGCGCGTCGGTCGTGTTGGCGATGCCCGCGAACCCGATCTCCACGTAGTTGTCGATCTGCAGACCGGTCGCCTCCTCGACCGTCTGCACGAGCAGTTCCGACCCGCCATAGGCGAATGCAGAGTTGATCTTGCCCGGACCGTAACCCGGAATCCCGACCCATGAGTCACGCGGGATCGACACGAGCGTCGGAGTTCCCACCAGCGGAACGTGCATGATCATGATCGTGTCGGTGCGTTCTCCCTCGGTGGCACCGGTGTGCAGGCGCTTCTGATCGGCCTGGGAAAGCCCGGCCCGGCTGTCGCTTCCCACCAGCAGGAAGTTGCGCCCGGAGGAACTGACGGTGCTTGCCGGCAGTGTTGCGGTCCGGGAAACGGACGTGGCGAAGACGGTCACCACCGCGAGCAGGTACACCGTGCACACGGCGAGCACGGTCAGCGCGATCCGCTTGAACCCCCAGCGCCGCCGCCGCCGGTGCCGTGCCCGGCGGCCGGACGGTATCCGGGAGGGGATGGGCTGGACCGGTGCCCGGGGCGGGACTGGGCCCGGCACACCGACCGGTCGCGGCGCGGCACCGGTCGGGCTTCCCACGGGCGGCCGGACGCCGGGCGGGTTCAGCCGCTGCGTCGGCTGGGCCCCGGAATCAGGGCGCATCCAGGACTCGAACTCCGGGGGCACTTCCCCTCGCTTGCTCACCCAACCATGGTGCCCGAGAACCCGCGACTTGGGCAGTGACCCCCGTCTCACCGCTGTCCTACGATCGGGCCTCATCCCTGTAAGGATTCAGCAAGATGGCCTAACCAGGATCATCCCGAGGACTCACACCGCGGGACTCAAACTGCGCGGTACACCAGATGCGGGAACGCCAGCAGGGTGAGGATCTGCACAGCACCGGCGGTATCCAGGACGGCGCCGTCGTCGTAGCGGCCGGCCTGCGTGAACCACCCGTCGGGGTCACACCCGTGGTCCATCAGCCGTTCGGCGTACTCCCGAATGCCGTCGGATCGGCCCAGGCGCAGCTGGGCCTTGACGTAGATGGCGTTGAAGCACACCGGTTGCTGCCACAACCGTTCGGCGGTGAAGTGCGCGGCGCCGGCCTCCGACGCCTCCCGTGCAAGCGCGGCGTCCCCGGCCCGGTAGGCCGCTGCGATGAGCAGGCCCTGGTTGTACGAGTAGATCACCGGGTCGATGCCGCCGTCGGCACGCATGTGGTCGCGTACCAGGCCGTCACTGTCGCGCAGCGCGGACAGGAAGTCCAGGGAGGCGCTCACATCGCCGCCCAGTTCCGCGTGCAGAAGGGCTCCGGCCCCGGTCGAGCAGGCGTTGTATGTGCCGCCCTCTTCCACCCAGCGAATTCCCCCGGTGTCCGGGTCGCGCCCCGATTGCACGAACTCGTCGATGACCTGGGCCTGCCGCCGCGACGCATCACCACCGCTGAAGGCATGCCGCTGCAGGAACGCCAGTCCGAGCCAGGCGTTGTCGTCGTAGTACCTGGCGCCCCGCCCGATCGACTCGCGGTAACCACCGCGCGGATCTCCGTAGGCGAGTAGGCCCCTGGCCAGACCCGGAAAGCGAGCCGGTCCGGACACCGGGTCCGACAACGCGTATGCGTGCATCACCTGGGAGAACGGCCAGCACGTGACGGCCAGCGGGGATCCCGGCTCGTGGACCCAGGTGAGCCGTCCCCCGCCGGCGAGGCTGCGACGCAGGGTCGCACGTGCGCTCTCGTACCGGTCCACCGGCTGCATCCCCGCATTATTCTTCCTGGCGCGCTCACCCCGCTCGTTGACCTTCGGCGATTCGCGCGGGCGCTCGCCGGGCTGTGGACAGGCGGGAGTCCGCGTCATGTCCCTGAGACAGAATGGGACCCCCGACGAGGAAGGCTCCCGCATGCTGGAGATGCTCAGCAAACTGCTCAACCAGGCCGAGAACGCCGCCACGGAGGCGGAGGCCGAGGCGTTCTTCGGCAAGGCGCAGGAACTGGCCACCCTGCACGCGATCTCGCTGGCCGATGCCCGCGCCCACACCCAGAAGTCGCAGCGCCGCGAGCAGCCTGCCCACGAGCAGATCACCATCGGGCAGCCGCGGCAGCGGGTGAACAGCCACCTCTGCCTGCTGTCGGTGGCGATCGGGGAGGCGAACAGTCTGCGCACCAACATCGCGGCGAACAACACGTTCGTCGTCTGGTTCGGCCTGCCCAGCGACATCGAGGCCGCGACGCTCCTGCTGCATTCGGTTTCCCACCAGATGGTCCGGTCGGCGGATGCGTTCGTGCGCGGCCGCACCTGGACCCAGGAGTTCGACCACGAGAACAGCGGCGCGCCGATGACCGCGCAGAAGGCGCGCAAGAGCTACTACACGATGTACGTGAGGACCATCGGGGAGCGCCTCATGAAGGCCCGCCGGCAGGCGGAGGAGCAGTACGACCTGACCAACACCGAGCCCGGCAGTGCCGCACTGGTGCTGCGGGGCAAGGAGCTGGAGGTCCGCGACTACTACAGCCAGAACTCGACGGCCCGTGGCGCCTGGCGCGGGAACCGGTCCAGTTTCTCCTCCGCCCGTGCGGTGCAGCGGGCTCGCCAGGATGCTGAGCGGGCCAGGCTGGAACCCAGTCGCGAGATCGGGGGCAGCAGGCCGTCGATCGCCTCGTGAACGACACCCGCCGGTTGTACGAGGCGGAGCGCACGTTGATGTTCATGCTCGACCACCCGGGGACGGTGCAGTTCATGGGCAGTTCGCTGACGCTGCCGGTGGAAAGACGCTTCGGGGACGTGGCTTCGGTGCGGCGCTACCTGGCCGCGGTCCGGGAACGTGAGTGGGGGTACCCCCAGGTGCCCGAGCCGCTCGTCCGCGTGCGCAAGGGTCATTCCCAGGCGCACTGGGCCGGTGGGGTGATCGCCTTGCCGGACGGAATCGGCCGCAAGGGCTGGGCGATGCGCGAGGTGGTGGTCCTGCACGAGTACGCCCACCACGTCGCGTGGCACACCACTGGGGCCACCGGCCACGGCCGGGCCTTCCAGGAGGTCTACCTGGACCTGCTGGACAACGCGGTGGGACCCGAGGCGGCGTTCATCGTGCGCGCGGGGCTGGGCTGAGCGACACTCCCGCGGCCGGGGGCGGCCAAGACTGACGGAACGGGCATCGCGCGCACGGATGCCCCCGGTATGCTGGCCCGGAATCGCATCCGAGGAGGCATTGTGCGCCGATCCGTCATCATCGCGTCAGTGGTGTGTGCCCTGGGGCTTGGAGCAGCCGGTTGCTCACCCAGCAATCAGGCCGAGCAGAAGACCGAGAACGCGAACGCGGCGGTCTGCCTGTCCCTGAAGGGGCTCGAGGCCACCATCGCGGGCCTGAAGACGGGAGTCACCGGGACCGGTGATGTGACCGTGGGCAAGGCGCAGGAGTCCATCAACCAGATCGCCACCGCATATGACACGGTGGATGCCGAGATCCAGAAACTCGGCCAGGACGTGTCGCAGGAGGTCCTCACCGCCGAGGAGCAGTTCCAGCAGGCCCAGATGCAGATCAAGGAGGGGCTGTCCGGCCTCGACGGCGACCAGAGCCTTGCCGATCTGCCGCAGGAGCAGCAGCAGGCCGTGGAGCAACTGCAAAGCAGCTACCAGCAGCTGAACGCCTCGCTGGGCTGCACCTGATGCTGCTCAGCGACGGCGGAATCCGCAAGGAGATCGCCGGTGGCCGGGTGCTGGTCGAACCGTACGACCCGGCCATGGTGCAGCCATCCAGCATCGATGTGCGCCTCGACCGCTTCTTCCGGGTGTTCGAGAACCATCGATACCCGTTCATCGACCCGTCGGCGGAACAGCCGGAACTGACCCGGATGGTGGAGTCCGCCGCGGACGAGCCGTTCATCCTGCACCCCGGTGAGTTCGTGCTGGCGTCCACGTACGAGGTCATCACCTTGCCCGACGACGTCGCCGGACGGCTGGAGGGCAAGTCGTCGCTGGGCCGGCTCGGACTGCTGACCCACTCCACCGCCGGGTTCATCGACCCCGGCTTCTCCGGGCACGTGACCCTGGAACTGTCGAATGTGGCGACCCTGCCGATCAAGTTGTGGCCGGGGATGAAGATCGGGCAACTGTGCCTGTTCCGGCTGGAGTCCCCCGCCGAGCATCCCTACGGGTCGCAGGTATACGGATCCCGTTACCAGGGTCAGCGCGGCCCGACCCCGAGCAAGTCGTACCTGAACTTCCACCGCAGCGACATCAGTTGACCCCCGGGTGGGATTGATCACCCTTCGGCTTCGGCGCACCCTCAGGGCGGGTGGGTCAAGTTACACTTGCTGCGGTGCCCGGCGTCGAGCCGCCCCGCCATGACCCCGCAGTGCCGACCCCGGTCGGCGCTGCCGACGAAGGATTAGATTAGCCACCATGTCGATCGACAACGAGACCTCGCGG
>DAOMFH010000100.1:5955-7242 GCA_035429705.1 Actinomycetota bacterium | reverse complement strand
GACGCCCAGGAGACGATCAGCCGGATCATCGACTTCTTCCCGCCGCACGAGCACCAGCAGATCCGGCTTTCACTGGCCGGTGCGCTGCGCGGCATCCTGTGCCAGCGCCTGGTGCCGCGCGCGGACGGGCGGGGAAGGTGCGTGGCCATGGAGATCTGCATCAACACCGGCCGGGTGGCCGACGCGATCGTGGACAAGGCGAAGACGGGAACGATCAACTCATTGATCGCCGAAGGGCGGTTCTACGGGATGCAGACCTTCGACCAGCACCTGGTGGGCCTGTACCGCGATCGGGTGATCACCCTGGAGGAGGCGATGGCCACGTCCAGCAGCCCGCACGACCTGGAGGTGGAACTGCGCCGGCTGGGTCTGGTGGCGAGCTGATCCAGCCGGTTCAACCGGTCGTCGTGCCGTGCCTGGAACACTTCGCGGACCACCCGGACGGGGTGATCTGCACCACCATCCGCCGCCCGCACTCGGGGCAGAAACGGGGTGGTTCCAACGGCTGGTCGCAATCATGGCCGGGGGTTCCGCAAACGGGGCAGTACCGCACGCGTCCAGAGTAGCCGGGGTCGTAGATTGTCGGTCATGGAGATCAAACCAGGGCAGTCCGCAACGGTGCTCAGGACGGTGGGGCAGGCCGATACCGCCGCGGCCGTGGGAAGCGGGGATCTGGCCGTGCTGGGCACACCGGTGCTGCTGGCCTGGCTGGAGGCGGCCACCATCGCGGTGTGCGGGTCCACCGAGTTCGAGACGACCGTGGGCACCCGCGTCGCCGTGGATCATCTACGCCCCAGTGCCGTGGGCACGGAGGTCTACTGCACGGCCACTGTTGCGCACATCGATGGGCGCATGGTGACCTTCAAGGTCGAGGCCACCCAGAAGCAACGCGACGAGGATGTGCTGGTCGGTCGCGGGGTGGTGACCAGGGCGGTGGTGCAGCGCGAGCAGTTCCTCGCCCGGCTGGACCGCCGCGCTACAGACCGGTCGTAGCCCGCGGGTAGGCGATCTCCGGATCGGTGATCACGTTCACCAGGTACGGCACCCCGGCGGCGAACGCCCGGTCGAGCGCAGCCCCGATCTCAGCCGGATCCGTCACGGTCTCCCCGGCCCCGCCGAGGGCCGAGACGACTTCGTCATAGCGCAGGCCCGGCTGGAGGTCGGCCAGGACGTCGTACTGGTGCAGCAGGCGCATCGGGTGCTTCTCCAGCCCCCAGGCGCTGTTGTTGCCGACCACCATGACCACCGGCAGGTTGTGCCGGACCAGGGTGTCCACGTCCATGAGGC
>DAOMFH010000100.1:0-5855 GCA_035429705.1 Actinomycetota bacterium | reverse complement strand
ACCACCATGACCACCGGCAGGTTGTGCCGGACCAGGGTGTCCACGTCCATGAGGCTGAAGCCCGCCGCGCCGTCGCCCATGAGCAGCACTGTCTGTGAGGAGGGTCTGGCGATGCCCGAGGCGATGGCATAGCCCAGACCGGTGCCCAAACACCCGTAGGGTCCGGGATCCAGCCAGTGGCCGGGCCGTCTGGGTTCGACGAACTTGCCGGCGAAACTGACGAAGTCGCCGCCGTCACCGATCACCACTGCGTCGTCGGCCAGCCGTGGCGTCAGTTCGCCATAGACACGGGCCGGATGGATCGGGCTGACGTCACTGGTGAGCACGTCGGCGTCACGCGCCACGGCTGCAGCCGCGGCGTCCTGCAGGCCGGTCAGCCAGTCGGCCCGGGCCACGTGCTGCGGTTGTTGCTCCCAGGCGGCGGTGATGGCGTCCAGAGTGCCGGGCAGCGATCCGGCCACGGAGGCCGCCGTCCGGGCGTGAGTGGCCACCTGGCCCGGGTGGTCGACCACATGGACGACCTCGGCCGGGGCGTCGGGGGGGCCGAACTGGCCGTATCCCAGCCGGAAGTCCAGTGGGGTGCCCACGACGACCACCAGATCGGCGGTTCGCAGGGCCTGGGAACGGGCCCGGGTCACCAGCAGCGGGTGGCCGCTGGGCACGACCCCGCGGCCCATCCCGTTCGGGATGACCGGTATTTGCAGGGTCTCGGCCATCCGCAGGGCCGCATCCTCCGCGAAGTCGTTCCAGACGTCCGAGCCCAGGATCAGCACCGGGCGTTCGGCACCGGCCAGCATGCCGGCGATGCGGGTGACGGCATCCGGATCCGGTGAGCGGTCAGGGTCGGTGTGGCGCTCCGGCGTCGACGCCTCGACAGGGGCGTAGAAGATGTCCATCGGGACGTCCAGGAATGCCGGGCCGCGGTGGGCGGTGGTGGCCGCCTGGAACGCCGCCGCGGTCATCGCCCCGATCTGCGCCGGGTCGTGCGCGGTTTCAGCGCTCTTGGTCACCGGCGCGACGATCGGCAGGTGGTCCATCTCCTGCAGGGCGCCCGACCCCCAGCGGAAGTCGGGGGACCGCCCGCCCATGACCACGACCGGCACCGCGTTGAACCAGGCGCTGGTCAGCCCACTCATGGCGTTGGTCACGCCGGGGCCCGCGGTGACGGCTGCGAAGCCGGGGGTGCGGGTCAACTTGGCGGTGGCCTCGGCCGCGAACACGGCAGTGGCCTCGTGACGCACGTCGACCAGGCGGATCGGGCCGCCGCGCTCGGCCGCGCGGGGGTCTCCGGCGGACGTCACGGCGTCCTTGCCGCCGACCGCGGCGTCGAACAGCGGGAAGATGTGTGCTCCGGAGAGGGTGAACAGCGTCTCGACGCCGTAGGCCCGGGCCGCCGCGATGGCGTGCCAGCCGCCGTGTCCGGTGGTCATCAGAACAACCCCACGGCCACGCCCCAAACGAGGCCGACGATCAGAAGTACTGCGACGACGGCCACGACCGGGCCCTTGACATTCATCATGATGGAGGTTCCTTTACAGGGTGTCGGACAGGGCCTTGATCGGCATGTCGAGGTCGGCGATCATCTTCAGATCGTCGTCTGCCGACCGGCCCAGGGTGGTCAGGTAGTTACCGATGATGACCGCGTTGATCCCGCCGAGCAGGCCGTCGCGGGTGCCCGGGTCGCCGAGAACGAGTTCCCGGCCCCCCGCGTAACGCAGGATCTTGCGGGGCAGGGCCAGGCGGAAAGCGGCGATGGTTCGCAGGGCGTCGGCTGCCGGCATCACCGGCAGGTCGGCGAAGGGGGTGCCCGGCCGCGGGTTGAGGAAGTTCAGCGGCACCTCGTACGGGTCGAGCTCGGCGAGTTGGGCGGCGAACTCCGCGCGCTGCTCGAGGCTCTCGCCCATGCCCACGATGCCCCCGCAGCAGACCTCCATGCCCGACTGCGCCACCATGCGCAGGGTGTCCCGCCGCTCCTGCCAGGTGTGTGAACTGACCACCTGCGGAAAGTAGGAACGGGAGGTCTCCAGGTTGTGGTTGTAGCGGTGGATGCCCATGTCCCGCAGTTCGTCGACCTGCTCCTGGGTGAGGATTCCCAGACTGGCGGCGACGTTGATGTCCACCGCCTCCCGGATCGCCTTGACCGCTTCGTGCATCTGGGACATCAGCCGCGCGTCCGGGCCCCGGACCGCAGCCACGATGCAGAACTCGGTGGCCCCACTGTCGGCGGTCTGCCGGGCTGCTTCGACCAGGCCGGGGATGTCCAGCCATGCGGCGCGCACGGGGGAGTCGAAGACCCCGGACTGCGAGCAGAAGTGGCAGTCCTCAGGACAGCCGCCGGTCTTCACCGACACGATTCCCTCGACCTCCACCTCAGGGCCACACCACTTCAGCCGGACCTGATGGGCGAGTTCGAGCAGTGCCGGGACCTGTTCGTCGGGTGCCTGCAGAATCTGCCGGATCTCCGCCTCGTCGAGGCCTTCCCCGGTGTCGAGGACGCGCTGCGCGAGGGCGAGCACGTCCGGGCTGGCGTCTACTGTCACTGGAGTCCCTTCACTCGTGATCCAAACCTATCCGCATCGAACTGCCCCCCGAACCGAGGGGAGAGACCGGCTCGTGCCACGCGTTCGAACTGGGCCGGGGGCAGGTCGGCCATCCCCTCCGGCAGCACCCCGGCCAGCGGCCCGCCGATGAGCAGTTCCAGATCGGCCACGTTGGTCCGGCTGGCCAGGTCGGGCTGCTCGGGCCAAGACCCGATGATCACCCCGGCGCACTCGACTCCGCGCCGGTCGAGCGCCTCCAGGCTGAGCGCGGTGTGGTTGAGAGTACCCAGTCCGGCGGAGGTCACCAGCACGGCCGGCGCGGCCAACTCCGCGACCAGGTCCGCGAAGGTGAGCAGCGGCTCGTCACTGAGCCGCACCAGCACACCCCCGGCGCCCTCCAGCAGGACGAGGTCGGCGTCGGCCTCCTCGATGCCGTCGGCCACCTCGGTCACGCTGAGCGTGGGGATGCCGCTGCGGCGGGCGGCGCTGGCCGGGGCCAGCGGATCCGGGTAGCGGACCAGTTCCAGGGTCTCGACGTGCGGCACCAAGCGCTTGACCAGCGCGACATCACCGGGCTCATCGAGGCCGATCCCGGTCTGGGCGGGCTTGAGGACCGTGACCACGTCCGGGCTGAGCGCGGCGATAGCGGCGGTCGCAACCGTCTTGCCCACGCCCGTGCCGGTGCCCAGCACTGCCAGAACGCTCATGCCGCCTCCCTCGCTTGCCGCAGGGCAGGTCCGATCACTGCCATATCGTCGTCCGACAAGGTGGCGTGCCCGGTCATCCGCAGGCGGGCCACACCGTCGGGCACGGAAGGCGGCCGGAAGCAGCCGACGTCGACGCCGGCCAGCGCACACGCCTGCTGCGCGGCCAGCGCATCGCGGGCGGTGCCGACGGGGATCGAAGCGACCGCAGCATCGAACGGATGCACGTCCCACCCGGCACTGCGGGCGACCTCGGCCAGCCGGACGGTCGCAGCGAGCGCGCGGGCGGGCAGGTCCGGGCCGGACAGCACCAGTTCGGTGGCCGCCAGGGCGCTGCCCACAGCGGCCGGGGCCAGCCCGGTGTCGAAGATGAAACTGCGGGCACTGTTGACCAGGTGCTCGATGATGGGACTGCCGGCGGCGATCCCGCCCCCTTGCGAACCGAGGGCCTTGGACAGTGTGAAGGTGCGAACCAGTCCGTCGTCCACGACCCCGGCCGCGGCGCACGCCCCGGCGCCCGACCGGCCGAGGACCCCGATGCTGTGGGCCTCGTCGACGATCAGGGTGGCCCCGGCCGCCCGGGCGACGGCGGCCAGTTCGGCCAGCGGGGCGAGGTTGCCGTCGACGCTGAAGACCGCGTCGGTGACGACCACCGCCCGGCCGCGGTGAGCGGCCAGTGCGTCGCGCACCGCTTCGACGTCGGCGTTGGGGTAGACCTGCAACTGCGCGCGGGACAGGCGGCAGGCGTCGACGATCGATGCATGGTTGTAGGCATCCGACAGCAGCAAGGTGTCTCGGTCGGTGAGGGCGGTGATCGCAGCCAGGTTGGCCAGGTAGCCGGACGAGAACACCAGGGTGCGCTGCGCCTCGACGAGGTTGGCCAGCGCGGACTCCAGTTCGGCGTGCAGGACGGTGTGCCCGCTCACCAGGCGCGATCCGGTCGCCCCCGCCCCCCAGGTGCGCAAGGCGCGGACCCCGGCCTCGACCACTTCCGGGTGACGGGCCAACCCGAGATAGTCGTTGGAAGCGATGTCCACCTGCTGGGCGTCGGCCCGTCGCGCGCGCAACGTGCGGTGAAGTCCGCGCGCCTGGCGTTGCGCGGCCTGCTCCCGCAACCAGTTCACGTGTACACCCGGTCCAGTCCGTGCTGCACCGCGGCGACGAGTTGGCGCAGCTCGGGTTCGGCGATCCCCAGTGGCGGCATCAGGATCACGACGTCACCCAGCGGCCGGGTGATCACCCCCAGCTCACGCGCGGCCGTGCACACGCGGAACCCGGTGCGTTCGCCGTGCGGCGCGAGCTCGATCCCGGTCATCGTCCCGATCCGGCGGACCTCCACAACACGGTCGTCGTCGGCCAGCGGCTTCAGCAGGTCGCCCAGCGTGCGACCGATCCAGGCGGCATGCGCCAGGGTTTCGCGCTCGTCGATCAGCTCCAGATTGGCCAGCGCGGCGGCCGCACACAGCGGATTCGCGGTGAAGGAATGGCCGTGGAAGAACGTGCGGCTGCCGTCGCCGAGGAAGGACTCGTAGATCTCCTCGCTGGCCAGCACGGCTGACAGGGGTAGCACCCCCCCGGTCAGCCCCTTGCCGCAGGTCAGCAGGTCCGGTTCGACCCCCGCCTGTTCGACCGCCCACATGGTGCCTGTGCGGCCGATGCCGGTGGCGACCTCGTCTGTGAGCAGGTACGCGCCGTACTCGGTACACAGTTGGCGAGTTCCGCGCAGGAAACCGGCGTCGTGGGTGAGCATCCCTCCTGCCGCCTGCACCAGTGGTTCCACCACGACTGCGCAAACCTGATCGCCGACCCGGGTCAGCAGTTCGCGCAGTTCGTCGAGCACTTCGCCGGCACGTTCGGCCGGTGACTGCCCGGGCTCGCGCACACCGGGGGAGGAGATCATGCGGGTGCGCAGCAGGATCGGCTGATAGGTGTGGTGGAAGACATCGATGCCGCCGACCGAGACCGCGCCGAGGGTGTCCCCGTGGTAGCCCTCCGCCACGTGCACGAACAGCGGCCGGGGCTGGCCCTGCTGCAGTTTGGCCTGGTAGGCCATCTTGATCCCGGCCTCCACCGCGGACGAGCCGTCGCCGGCGAAGAAGGCCCGGGTGAGGCGGGAGGGGGTCCGCGCGACCAACGCCTCGGCCAGTCGGATTCCCGGCTCGTGAGTGAACCCGAGGAAGGTGGAGTGGTCCAGGGTCGCGGCCTGCCGGCTGATCGCCTCGTTGATGCGCGGCTCGTTGTGGCCGTGCACGGTGACCCACAACGAGGAGAAGCCGTCGACGTACTTCTCGCCGTGCTCGTCGTACAGCCACACCCCGTCGGCCCTACTGATCACCAAAGGGTCGTCGGCAGGCCACCAGGAGTGCTGGGTGAAGGGATGCCACACCGCACGGCGGTCCGCGTCCAGGAGGGGCTCGGTCACCCCCCAAGTGTGCCTTGTCCGGTCCGGCGGCCCGGCCGCCCCACCTCCACAACTGGGCGGGGGACGGCCTCCGGCGCCCAGAAGTGGTGGTCGTGAATCGGGCATTGCCGGACAAAGCCGGCAGTCCGAGCGCCACAAGTGGGCAGAGCCGGCCGAAAAGGGCCTGGGCGCGCCCAGTTGTGGTGAAGG
>DAOMFH010000099.1:0-7320 GCA_035429705.1 Actinomycetota bacterium | reverse complement strand
ACCAGCAGGTGCGGCAGGACGGACGTGAACCAACTGCCCGGCCCCAGCACGAGCATGGCCGCCTTGTCGATCGCCTCGAGGACGGGCAGGCAGGGCTGCGGCTCGGCGGGGTCGATGTGCAGGGCCAGCACCTCTCCTGTGGTCGTGGCGATCCCCACCTGACCGCGGAGTACCGTGACCTCGTCGCCACCGGCCGCCCCCCTGACCTCGGCCACGAGGTCGATGGGTTCGCACGCCACCGGCAGCACCCGGCCCTGCGCCTCCAGCAGTGCGCCCACCCAGTCCAGGCCGGCCACGGGATCCCCCGTCTCCTCCCATAGCGCGGAGATCAGCAGGTTGCCGACGGAGTGGCCCGCGAGTTCGCCGCCCCCGCCGAACCTGTGCTGCAGGACTCGCGACCAAGTGCGCCCCCACGTATCGTCTCCGCACAGCGCCGCCAGTGCCATCCGAAGATCGCCGGGCGGGATCAAACCGAGCTCGCGACGAATCCGCCCCGACGACCCGCCGTCGTCGGACACGCCCACGACCGCCGTGACCGAGTCGGTCACCCGTCGCAGTGCCCGCAGCGTCGCAGCGAGCCCGTGACCGCCGCCCAGCGCGACGACCGTGGGCCCGGTCGTCCAGTTGCTGCCCGCCGTGAAAGGACTCATTCGCGGCCCAGGTCCCGGTGCTGCACAACCACCTGATAGCCACTCTCCCGCAGCTTATTGGCCAGTCGCTCCACCATCGCGACGCTGCGGTGCTTCCCGCCGGTGCATCCGATGCCCATGGTCAGATAGCGCTTGCCTTCCCGGATGTAGCCTTCGGCGACGAGGTCCACGATCGCCGCGTGGTGGTTCAGGACGGCCAGGGCGCCCTCCTGACTCAAGACGTAGTCGCTGACCTCGGGGTCGCACCCCGTCTGCTGGCGCAGGTCAGGCACCCAGAAGGGGTTGGGGAGGAACCGCACATCACCGACCATGTCAGCGTCGACGGGGATTCCGTACTTGAAGCCGAAACTCAGCACCGACACCCGCAGGGCGTCGGGACCGGCGGGCCGGTAGTTGGCGTCGATGATGCGGCGAAGATCGTGCACCGACCTCGTCGACGTGTCGACCACCATATCGGCGCCGGCGCGGAACTCCTGCAACCTCACCCGCTCCTCGCGCAGTGCGTCCAGCAGGGTGCCGTCCTCCTGCAGGGGGTGCGGGCGCCGGGACGACTCGAACCGCCGGACCAGCACCTCGTCGGATGCTTCCAGGAACAGGACCCCCACATCGCTGTTGGCATCCCGCAGAGTCTTCGTCACGGTGACCAGATTCGCGAACAGCGGACCGCCGCGGACATCGACGACCACCGCCAACCGCTGCACATCCGGCCGCGGTCGCAGCAGGTCGATCGTCGGTTGCAGCAGCGAGGGAGGCAGATTGTCCACGACGAACCAGCCGGCGTCCTCCAGCGCGCGGGCAGCGGTGCTCCTCCCTGCACCTGACATGCCGGTGACGATGAGCACCTCGAAGTCGGAATCGTTCATGTGGGCCTCCGTGGTTCATCATCGTGGAGAACCTCGCCCGTCGTCACGTTGACCGCCGGGACCACCACCTCAGCACTGAGGTGCTGCCGGATCACCGCCGCCAGATCGTCACCGATCCCGGGAACCGCGGCCAACTCCTCGACCGTGGCCTTGCGCAGCCTGCCCAACGATCCGAAGGTGCGCATGAGCGCCTTGCGCCGAGTCGGACCCACGCCCGGGATGTCCTCCACCACACTGGTGGATAGCCGCCTGCTGCGGCGCTGCCGGTGATAGGCGATGGCGAACCGGTGCGCCTCGTCCCGGATTCGCTGCAGCAGATACAGGCCCTGGCTGCGTCTGGAGAGGATGACGGGATCCGCGGTTCCGGGCAGCCAGACCTCCTCCAGGCGCTTGGCCAGCCCGGCCACCGCGACATCGTCGATACCCAGTTCGCGCAGGGCCGCCTGCGCAGCCGCCACCTGCGGCTTCCCCCCGTCGATGAGCAGCAACTGAGGCGGGTAGCGGAATGCCTTGCGCTCGTCGTTGCCACCACCGGCCGGACCGAACTCGATGTCCGTGGCCTCGGCGCGCTCGGCCAGATATCGGGTGAACCGGCGCCGCACCACCTCGGCGATGCTCGCCACGTCGTCCTGGCCGGCCACCCCCCGGAGGGCGAAACGGCGGTAGTCGGACTTGCGCGGAAGTCCGTCCTCGAACACCACCATGGAGGCCACCACGTCACTTCCCTGCAGGTTCGACACATCCATGCACTCGATGCGAAGCGGCGCTTGCGGCATCTGCAGCGCCTCGGCGATCTCCTCGAGGGCCGCGGCCCGGGTGCTCAGATCCCCCGCCCGGCGCAGTTTGTGGGACTGCAGGGTCTGTCCGGCGTTCGTGGTAACCGTCTCCAGCAGCGCCTTCTTGCGGCCCCGCTGGGGAACTTTCACAGTCACCCGGCGGGTGGCTTTCTCCGCCAACCAGTCGGCGACTGCCACCTCGGGCAGCACCGAGACGAGCACCTCCACCGGGATGTCGGCGTCGTCCTCGCCGTACAACTGCTGCATGACCCCGGTCATCAGCGAGGCCGGCGGCTCGTCGGCAATCTTCTCCAGCACGAACGCGTGCTGCCCGCGCACCCGCCCACCTCGGACGTGGAAGACCTGGAAGGCCGCTTCCAATTCGTCCTCGGTGTAGCCGATCAGGTCCGCACTCGTATCAGCCGGCAGCACCAGCGCGCTGCGTTCCATAGCCTTGCGCAGGGCTCCCAGGTCGTCGCGTAACCGGGCCGCTGTCTCGTACTCCTGCGCAACGGATGCCGCCTTCATCTCCCGCTCCAGTTCCTTCATGAACCGGTCGGTGCCCGTGCCCAGGAAGGAGACGAGGTCGCTGGCCAGGCGTCGGTGGTCCTCCTCACTGATCCGGCCCACGCACGGCGCGCTGCATTTGCCGATGTACCCCAGCAGGCAGGGCCGGCCCATCTGCTGGGCACGGCGGAAGACCCCACTGCTGCACGTCCGCACGGGGAACACCCGCAGGAGCTGATCCATGGTCTCCCGGATCGCCCAGGCCTGCGCGTACGGCCCGAAGTACTTCACGCCCTTGCGCCGATCGCCTCTCATCACCATGACGCGGGGGAACTGGTCGTTCATGGTGATCGCCAGGTAGGGGTAGGACTTGTCGTCCCGGTACTTGACGTTGAACCGGGGTGCGTATTCCTTGATCCACTGGTACTCGAGTTGCAGGGCCTCGGTTTCGGAATCCACCACAACCCAGTCGACGGAAGCGGCGGTGTGCACCATGGCGGCGGTCCGGGGATGCATTCCCGACGGGCTCTGGAAGTAGCTGCCGAGGCGCGAACGGAGGTTTGTGGCCTTTCCCACATAGATCACGCGCGTGTCGGAATCCCTGAAACGATAGACACCTGGTAATGACGGGATGCTGCCCGCGGGCGGCCGGTGGAACACAGCGTCTGCCACGTATCCCAGGCTAGGACAGACAGGAACAATCGTCGTGGGACTTCGAACGCGGGTGGCCGCTGCCGCCCTGGGTCCGGTGCTGCTCACCGCCCCCACCCCCGCGGCGGTATCGGCAGCGCCGCCGGTCGGCAGTGTCTTCGTCGAGGGGGACTCACTGACGGTGGGCTCCTCTTCGGCGATACGGCTCAACCTCCGTTCGGTGGTCCGCCGGGTGACCGTCGATGCACAGGTGGGTCGCAACACCCCGGCCGGGATCGGTCGCTTGCACGCCGGACGCCACGCCCGCGTGTGGGTCGTCGCCTTGGGCACAAACGACGCGCCGAGTCCTCGCAGCATGCGCCAGCACGTCCGCACGGTGCTCAAGCGCGCCGGAGACCGACAGGTGCTGTGGGTGTCGGTCTGGCGCTCGCCTGCCTACCGTGCGGTCAACCGGATGCTCAGCTCGATGGACTCCCGCGAGGCGGGGCTGTCGGTGCTGCGCTGGGACCGGTTCATCCGCCGGCACCCCCGCCTGCTCGCCTCTGACGGCATCCATCTGACCCCGGCCGGTTATCAGGTGCGGGGGCGGATGATCGCCGACGCGGTCAAGGCCCTGCTCGGAGAGCGCTGACCGTCAACTCCTGGTCACGCCCTGCAGGATCAGGTTGGCGTAGGCCTGGCAGCCCGCCGGGTTCAGGTGAATCCCATCGGGGTAGAGACCCGTTGGCAGGACACTGGCATTCCAGTCGATGACGTGGGCGTTCGGCCATCGCCCGGGCATGGCCCGCAACCGCTGGTTCACCTTGTTCTCGTAGCCGTACCGCTCGACATCGGGCAACTCCACCGTCACCCAGTAGACGGCCCGGTCGGGCCCGGCCGCCCGCATCACCCGGTCGAGTGCCTTGAAGCCGAAGGGTCCGTTCGTGCCCAGCGCCATGACCACCCGCGGCGGGAGCTTGCCCGCGGCCGCCCGCGTCTCGATCCTGCGGGCCCCTTCGCGCATGTTCCGATTCTCGCGTGCCCGCACCTGCACGTCCGTGTTCACCAAGCAGGTCTTGGCCCCCAGCAGGACGGAGTCGCCGACCGCGTACACCGGTCCGCTCAGCACCGGCCCGGACCGCGGTATCGCCTGGGAGAGCACAGTCCGCGGGGACGGCAGACCGGCTTTGCCGCTCAGCCACAGGCCGGCCACCACGATCGCCAGCGTCGCCAGCACACCCCCGAGAATCGTCGGCAGTCGTTGGACGAGTGCCTCCTCGTCGGGTTCGCTCACGGTCGTCGCGTCAGCCCAGGACGATCTGGTCGCCGACGTGTTGGACCGGCACTGCGGGCAAGCCGGTCTGCGCCGGTCCCTGGATGACTGCGCCGTCGGTGATGGAGAACTGGGAACCGTGGCAGGGACAGATGATCTTCTGGTTGGTCACCTGGTTGACCAGGCAGCCCTGGTGCGGGCAGACCGCACTCAGGCCCACATACTGGTCAGGCTGCGGCTGCGTGACAACCACCTTGGTCTGTCCGGAGGCGATGATGACACCGCCCTCCAGGGGCACGTCGGCCGCCGCCACGAGGGCCTCACCCGCAGCGGCCGGACCGGTCGGCTTGCTGGATCCTGGCGAGGTGGTCGATGCGCCCTGGGGGGTGCTGTCGCCCGCCGAGCAGCCAGCGACGGCGACACCTGCCACCCCAAGAACTCCGGTCGTCAGAACCTGGCGACGAGTCAATGCGGACATGGGTGCTCCTTCTCTTGTTGGGAGCCTATGCGATCGCAACAGCCCTCCCGGGCAGGTGGTCCAGCGCGTCGCGGCGGTCAATCCAGCATGGCGGCCAGGAACGTGCCGGTGTGACTGGCCGGTTCGTTCGCGACGTCCTCGGGAGTGCCCTGCGCGACCACCGTGCCCCCACCGCTGCCGCCCTCCGGCCCGAGGTCGACGATCCAGTCCACCGTCTTGATGACATCCAGGTTGTGCTCGATGACGATGACCGTGTTGCCTTTGTCGACCAGCGAGTGCAGCACCCCCAGCAACCGTCGCACGTCCTCGAAGTGCAAGCCGGTGGTCGGCTCATCCAACACGTAGACGGTGCGTCCAGTAGCCCGCCGCTGCAACTCGCTGGCCAACTTCACACGCTGCGCCTCACCACCGGAGAGGGTGGGTGCCGGCTGCCCCAGCCGCACGTATCCCAGACCGACATCGACGAGCGTCTTGAGATGACGGCTGATCGCCGGGATGGCCTCGAAGAACTCCGCCGCCTCCTCGATCGGCAGGTCCAGGACCTCCGCGATCGTCTTGCCCTTGTAGTGCACCTCCAGGGTCTCCCGGTTGTACCGGGAGCCGTGGCACTCCGCACACGGCACGTAGACGTCGGGCAGGAAGTTCATCTCGATGCGCAGGGTGCCATCGCCGGTGCAGGCCTCGCAACGCCCGCCCTTGACGTTGAAGGAGAACCTGCCGGGCGCATAGCCGCGGATCTTCGCCTCCTCCGTCTCGGCGAACAACCGGCGGATGTGGTCGAACACCCCGGTGTAGGTGGCTGGGTTGGAGCGGGGTGTGCGGCCGATCGGACCCTGGTCGACGTGCACGACTTTGTCCACGTGGTCGATGCCGGTGACGGTGCGATGCCGACCGGGCACCCGGCGTGCGGAGTGCAGGTCGCGGGCCAGCACCGTGTAGAGCACGTCGTTGACCAGCGTGGACTTCCCCGACCCGGAAACACCGGTCACGGCGACCAGCACACCCAGCGGGAAGTCGACCGTGACGTTGCGCAGGTTGTGCTCCTTCGCGTCGTGCACGGTCAGTGCGCGCTGCTGGTCCACCGGCCGGCGCACCGGCGGGACCGGAATCTGCTTGCGGCCGGACAGGTACGCCCCGGTGATCGAGTCCTGACTGGCCAGCAGTTCCGGCAGTGGCCCGGAGACCACCACCTGCCCGCCGTGCTCACCGGCGGCAGGGCCGATGTCGAGAATCCAGTCCGCGGCCCGGATGGTGTCCTCGTCGTGCTCGACCACGATCAGCGTGTTCCCCAGATCACGCAACCGGACCAGCGTCTCGATCAGCCGGTGGTTGTCGCGCTGGTGCAGCCCGATGCTCGGCTCATCCAGCACGTAGAGCACCCCCACCAGGCCGCTGCCGATCTGGGTGGCCAGCCGGATGCGCTGTGCCTCACCGCCGGCCAGCGTGCCCGCGGCCCGGTCCAGTGTCAGGTAGTGCAGGCCGACGTCGACGAGGAAACGCAGCCGGGCGTTCACCTCCTTGAGCACCCGCGCCGAGATCTGCAGTTCCCGGTCATCCAGTTCGAGTGCCTCCAGGAACTCCGCACACTCGGCGATGGGCATGGCTGCCACCTGCGCGATGTTGTGCCCACCGATGGTCACCGCCAGGCTCAGCGGCTTGAGCCTTGCGCCACGGCACGCGGGACAGGGGATGTCGCGCATGTAGCCGGCGAAACGCTCCCGCATGGTGTCCGACTCCGACGTGGCGTGCCTTCGTTCCACGAACGGGACCACGCCCTCCCAGCCGGTGACGTACTCGCGCTCGCGGCCGTACCGGTTGCGGTAGCGCACGACCACGTTCTTGCCGCGGCCGTGCAGCAGGACTTGCCGGACATCGTCCGGCAGGTCGGCGAAGGGGGTGTCCATGGAGAAGTGCATCTCCTCGGCCAGCGCGCTCATGAGGCGTTGGAAGTATTCCGAGGAACTGCTGCCGGTCATGGGCGCGAGCGCCCCCCCGGCCAGGCTGCGACCCGGGTCGGGGATCACCAGGTCCGGGTCCACCTCCATCCGGGTACCCAGCCCGCCGCACTCGGCACACGCCCCGAAGGGCGAGTTGAACGAGAAACTGCGCGGCTCCAACTCCTCGAAACTCAGTCCGTCATCCA
>DAOMFH010000098.1:0-7331 GCA_035429705.1 Actinomycetota bacterium | reverse complement strand
GAGCACAACCCGGAGCGCAAGAAGCCCTTCGACGTGCGGTCGGTGATGCGGTCGGTGACCGATCAGGACAGCGAGCCGCTGGAGCGCTGGGAGCGCTGGCGCGGGGGCGAGAACAGTGTGGTCTGGGATGCCCGCGTCGGCGGGATAAGCGTGTGCTTGCTCGGCGTGGAGTCCCGGCCGATCGCGCGACGAGGTTTCGTCCCCGCCTACGGCCCGCCGTCATGGACGTCGGGCACGTTGTTCCCGCAGGCGTCGCGGAAGACCGCCCGGGCGGTGACCGCCGCGAGCGGCAACCGTCCACTGGTCGTGCTGGCGAACCTGTCGGGTTTCGACGGGTCGCCTGAGTCGATGCGGCACTGGCAACTGGAGTACGGCGCCGAGATCGGCCGCGCGGTGACCAACTTCAAGGGCCCCATCGTGTTCGTCGTGATCTCGCGGTACCACGGTGGTGCGTTCGTCGTGTTCTCCAAGGCCCTGAACCCCCAGATGGAGGTCGCCGCGGTCGAGGGCTCCTATGCGTCGGTGATCGGAGGCGCCCCCGCGGCGGCGACGGTGTTCGCCCGCGAGGTCCGCGGACGTGTGAACGCCGATCCCCGCGTGGTCGAGGCCAAGAAACTGCTGGCCGAGTCCCCCCGGGCAGAGGCGACCGAGCGACGAGCTCGGCTGGCGGAGATCACCGAGCAGGTGCGCTCGGAGAAGCTCGGCGAGGCCGCGGCCGAGTTCGACGCCGTGCACACGATCGACCGGGCTCTGCAGATGGGATCGGTGGACCGGATCATCCCCGCGTCCGACCTGCGCCCCTACATCATCGACGCCCTCGAGCGCGGAATGGCCAAGGAGCAGTCGCAGGAGTGACCCGACCCCTACTCCACCAGCGGCCTATGCACCCACGAGTGGATCGGTTCGGCCCGCGAGAGGTCGGCTGAGCCCGGCAGCACCTGCGGCGGCTCGGCCAGGCCGGTGGCCGCCACGACGGTGAGCAGGAAGACGCCGTCCCGGCGCCACCATCCGGGGAACCGGCCGGCTCCCGATGCCACGCTCAGACGCTGCCACTGGCCGGCTCCGGTGCTGATGCCCGACGGATCCGCCAGGACGACCTCGACCGTCCGGGTGTCCGCGCGCAAGCCGGTGCGCAGGACCTTCAGGGCGCTCTCCTTGGCCGACCAGATGAGGTTCGCTGCGGCATCGTGCCCGTCGGCGTCGCGGGCGCTTGCGACCAACTCGCGCTCAGCGGCAGTCAGGAAGTCGCGGACGAATCCGTCGCTGCGCGGTTCGACGATCTCGAGGTCCACCCCGACTGCGCCGAGGTCCGCCCCCACGAGACACACCGCCCAGCCCGCCCGGTCGGTCAGGGAGATATCCAGCCCGAGGGGCCGTCCGTCGACCTCGACGTAGGGCGCACCAGTCATCCGGTTGAGGACCGCGATGCGGCCAAGACCGTCCGGGTCGTCCGCGTGCCCGACTGCGGCAGCCACCGCGCACTTGCCGGCGTAACGGCGAAGCAGGTACTCGGTGCGACGCTTGGTGAATCGCATTGTGGAGGCCCGCGCGGCCTCGGTCCCGGTCAGCCACTGCTGACCTTGTGGCACCTGCGACTCGCCGCGAACCAGCCACTGCATCTGGTCAGGGTAGCCGACTCCGCGACGTCAGCCGCGTCCGTGCGACGCGGTCCGAGCGGTCACGTTCATGGCCACTTGCCGACGCCCGCCGCGACCTGTCCGCGACCTGCTGAACGACCCGCAGCGACGCGTATGCGGAGAGACCCAGGTCCTCGGGCTTGAACACACTGCCAGGCCTGCCTTCTCGCACGAGACGCCGTTCCCTGCCTTTGGATAACGGAATCCGTGAGCCGTTCCTGGCTCGAGCCTCACGGTTCCGGGGGCACTGGTGACTCGCATGGCATCCGCTGACGGATCTCGTCGACCTGGAGGACAACGGCCTCGATCGCCACGGCCGCAACATGTGCCGCTGGTCCTTCCCGCCTCCAGGCAATGACGCCGGGACGGCCCGCACACCCACATGCATGACTAGAATACTGGTCATGAGCACCCAGTCTCTGGCGTCGGTGAAGGCGCACTTGAGTGCCGTGGTCGACAGCGTCCATGAGACGCACGAGCGAGTCACGGTGACCAAGAACGGGGTCCCCACCGTCGTGGTGGTGGCTGTCGAGGACCTCGAATCACTTGAGGAGACGCTCGCGATCCTTTCCGAGGAGGACACGATGCGTCAGCTGCGCGAGGCCGAACGCGAGGTTGCCGCGGGCGACACTCTCGACGCCAGCGAACTCCGGGAGTTGATGGACCGAAGGGCGCAATCCGAGTGACCTATCGGCCGACCATGGCTCGTAGCGCGTCCCGAGCGCTGGCCCTGGATCTACCGGAAGCAGTCGCACCGGCGGTGGTGGAGTTCGTCACCGGCGCGTTGCTGGAGCACCCGCAACGCGTAGGTAGGCCGCTGCAGCCTCCGCTGGATGGCAAGTGGAGTGCGCGCCGCGGGCAGTACCGGATCATCTACACGATCGACGGCACCGCGCAGGTCGTGACCGTGCTGCACATCTCCCATCGGCGCGACGCCTACCGGTGACGGCCGGCCTGTCGGCCAGCCTCCGACCACCTTCCGGGCCGCCTCCCGGTCCCCCAACTCCTACAGCGCGGATCTCGACCCCAGGCGAAGAACCCGGGAAATATCCATGACGCCGACTCGCGTGCGCGGCTCCCACCTCCGCCGACTGGATCGGTGCCGGCGCTGGATTCGAGAAGAGAATCCGCCGAAGCGCGACATGCAGCCCCTGCTCACGAACTGATGGCGGACCTGCCCTGACCGCCGGCAGTGGCCAGCGTCCGCTACGAGGGGGATTCAATGCGGCGGCGACTACTCGCCGCCCTCATCAGCCTGGCCGCAACCGTCACCGCCGTCGAGGGTGACATACACGTCATCTGCACGCAGCTTGGTGGGCGGAAGCCCCAAAGGCGTGATGCAGGTCTACATGAAGAACTTCAGGAGCAGCACGATCGTCCGGGTTTCCACTTCTGCCGATGGCCAGGCCAGCAAGAGGCGCAGCGACTGGCACGCCTGGTCGCGCGACGGCAGGCGAATCGCCTCCGAGTCTTCGGCGACGAACCGAAGGCAGGTACTCCACGCGCGCCTTCATCAAGACCCCCAAGCAGATCCGACAAGAAAACCCGACGGAGTGATGACTGACAGCCACCGGACAACTCCCTGCGCACCCCTCCACAACAGATGTCCGTGGGATTCCGTATGAGATCACGACGTCCAGGTCCCAGTAACTTCCGCCGCGACCGGATCAGGAGTCGGCTCACGCAACGAATCCGGTCTAGCCAGCACCCAGCCTCGCGTACTGTGGGCAGCCAGGGCTGCCGTTGACCCCGGCCTGCGCTTTGGCTGGCAACTTCGCCAGCCGCGCACGGATGAAGCGTTCCTTCGGTGCGCCCGGCACCGCCCGACCCGTGAACTCCGTGACCACGATGTGCAGGCGGGCGCTGGCACCCTTCTGCCTGGCCCAGCAAATCCCACCGGTCCAGAACCCGGCCGACTTCCTCCAACTGAACGCGACGAAGGCGATTGCGTTCTGCGCCCCCAGGCCGTCAGGGTGGACCACTTCGAGGCTGGTCGTCGGAGTGCTCTTCCGGGGCACCGTGATCGTGGCCTTGCCGTTCGTCACAGGGGTGCTCGTCGCAACCTTTCGCCAAGACCCCTTCCAGGTGCGGCCGTCATGTGCGACGAAGGTGCAGCCCTCACACCCAGTCACCCTCAGGTGGACGGTCGTGGTCGGCCCGGCGACGGCTGGCACCACACTCGTCCCCATGACGACGCAAGCCGCCGCGATGGCAACAGTGGTCATCGAACTCATCAGCACCTCCCCCTTCCGTTTCTCCACGGTAATACCGACAACCCCGGCGTCAGCTGCACATTCGAAAGCCCTGAGCAGACCGCAGGTCACCCACCGACCGAGTAACCAGGGGCGGGCGCCGTGGCGTCGCGAAGAGGATCGACCACCGGTTGCTGTCCGACCTTCCCCGACAGCCCGGGGTGCGTCGTAGGTCGCGCGCTACCGCAGGCTGAACGGCGGGCACTTGTCGGTCAGCAGCAGCGTGGCGTAGGCCTGGACAGCAGGCGAGGGCGGCTGACGCGGCCGAGGACGCCGAGCATGGGCAGGATCGTGGGGACGAACCGCCAGCGGTGCTGCGGGGCCGGGCCGACCGGTAACGACGGTTCAAGGCTGCCAAGGAGAAGTTGGATGGCCGAGCAGGCCGCTCACTGCGAGCATCTGGCGCGGCGTGCCGCGGAGGAAGACACGCATGGTTGGAAACTGCGTGGGCGCAAACTCAAGGCGCCGCAGGACAAGGCCGGGCACAAGACCCGGAAGGTCAGCACCACCGACCCGCAGTCCGGCGTGATGTCAACGGCCAAGGGGTTCGTGCAGGGCTACAACGCCCAGGCTGTGGCCAACGACGAGCAGGTGATCGTGTCGGCGCAGGTCACCGACGAGCACAATGATTCCGGTCAGTTGCACCCCATGATCGAGGCCATCGGTGAAGAAGTGCAACGACTGGACCACACTGGACAAGTCATGATCAACGCGGATATCCCCGATACAACCATCGCCGCTTTGCCACTGAAGAGTTTCGCGCTCACAGTTGCCGTGACATCAGAGTGAGTGCGAATTGGGCTCGTGCCCGGTCCTCACGGTCCAGGTTCACCCATGAGGTGTGCGCGGCGTCGGTGAGCTCTTGGGCAACGGCCCTGATGCGCCTACGGTCGTTCTTGCTCATGGTCTCGTAATCGAGCGCTGAGGCATCCGCGACGCAGGCCAGCAACACCGCGGCGTCGTCGAGATGGCGCGAGCGATCACGCCTATCGACGAGCCATGCGGCACCCTTTGCGACGAGGGCACCGAGTTCGTCAGGAACACCCACAACAGCTGACTCACCGGAATCGAACTGGAGTCGGTAGAGGTCACGGCGACGAATCGCCTGTTCACCGGATGGCACCGGGAACGCCGGGCGACGATCGAGCCGAGGTTGCATCCGAGACGGAAGGTGGTCGGCCACCATGAGGTCGAGTTTGCGACCGTCTGGGTGCTTGAAGCGATACGCGTGCTGCTCGTCGGTGGTCAGGTGAAAACCGAGCATTGTCAGCACCACCCGCGCGTCAGTCAGGCCGCTTCGGTGCGTCGCGTAATCGACGAGCATGTCAACATCATCGGTCGGACGCTGCATAACGACACCAGCACGGCGGGCGTGGGCGGCGACCATGAGCCCGCCGACCAGAGTCCACTCCTCGGATGCGCCGGCTTGCCGCGAGTTCGATGACCGTCTGCCAGGCGGGGATGGCAGCATCGTCGACCATGTCGACTGTCAGTGTGCGGCCAGCCATTGCTGTCTCAGCTCTTCGAGCGCGCTCAGTGCAGCGCTGCGTTCCCGGGTGTTAGTGCTTGCGGCGAGGTCTGCGGCGACAACGGCAGCAGGCATCGCCTCTCCTTCGTATTTGACAGGCAGCGTGTTCTCGTAAAGCAGGTCTCGGCCATTTGCTTGTTCGATCATGAAGTGGGTCAACGCGTACTCGTCAACTGGACCAGAGCGTACGTACCCCGAGACGTTTCTCGTATCTTCAATCAGGTCTGTACCAAGCGCACCAGCCGCGGAGCGACCAGTGCGAACAAGGCCCTCGGCTGCTCGTTCGGCATTTGCCGCTGCGTAGCGATGCACCCGTGTGCGCGATGCAACTGCTGACGCAATTGAACTTGCATCGGAATTGCGGATGCGACGCCGCACACGCGCCCGCGTGCTTGCGCTCAGCCAATCGGCTTCGAGACCGGAAAGTTCCCACAACAGCCCCCATGCGGTTGCCGCGTCGAGGGTGCGGCCCGAGCCGCGCCGAGCGGAGACCTCATATCGTGCGACGGCATCACTGTCAGCAAGCCAGGTGCCGTTGGCAAGTTGGCGTCCGGTGATCGTCTCTGTGCGCAGCAGATCGAGCGCGCGACGACGGGTGACACCGAGGCGCTCGGAGAGTTGGGTTGCGGTGAGATCGGTCATTGCCAGAAACCTTCCTAATTGAGAACTATTCTGACATGGTTTCCGGAGCACGTGAAGCGTCGACATTTTGCCTCCCTCTTGAGGTCGCGGTCGAGCAACTCCGCGGTACGGGGGTCGACCTTTCGTTGCGGCGGATGTAGTGCTGCACGGCGATCCGCGGGGTCGGTGGGGCCGAGGAGCTCGGCCGCGAGGTCGACGCCCGCCTCGTTGCTGACCGCAGTTGCGACCGTGCGGCGCAACATGTGCGGGGTCACTCCCTCAATACCTGCGAGGTCGAGCACGTGACGCAGTTATCTGCGCACGTGGTTTGTCGTGAGTGGACCGCCGTCGCGGTTGCAGCACAACAGCGCGTCGAGTCATGGGTCGTCACGGCGGGCGAGGCGCCTGCGCACGGCCTCGGATGTGAACGATGGGATCGCGACCGTAAGCCTGGACTTCGCGGTCTTCGGGTGATGCTGCCGCGAGGTCGGCTCACCCCGGTGCGCGACGATGGTGCCGCAGATGCGGATCGACGGTGTCGCGCTCACGACGCCGACATCGCGCCGCCTGATCGCGAGCACCTCGCCGATGCGCGCGGAGGTGCCGCGCATGACCTCGATGATCGCGCCGAGTTGGCCGTCGGGCTTCGGGCAGGGTGCCGAGAGCCCGGTCGCCCAGAGCGCGATCGCGGTGCGGATCGCGTTCACCTCGGCGGGCGTCAGCGCGTTTGACGGCGTCTGCGGGCGACGCAAGGGTGAAACGTGATCCATCGGGTTGTGCGGCAGGATCTCGTGACGCACGGCCAAGCCAAGGGCGAGGCGTAGGGCGACACAGACCTGCTTGGCCCGGTTGTAGCTCCAAGTTGGTCGGCATCAGCAGGCGAAGCGTCGCCAGGTGCAAGCGCCTGGACAGCCGCGCGGTGCCAAAGCGTCTGTTCTCGCCGATCGGCGAGAACAGAGGAGGCGGGAGCGGGGAGTCGGTCGACGGATTGGCACGCCCAGTGGCACGCGGCCAGTTGATCTTGCTCGGAATGTGACTGGTGTGGCGTTACTGCGTAACGCTGGTCCGGCGGCGTTTTCCGCCCCCGTGGGTAACACCGTGGGTAACAGTGACCCGATGGCAAGAATGAACCCCTGACCAGCATGTGCCTCTGATCAGGGGTTTTGCCTTGTCGGGCTGACCACGTTGTGGACCCCTTACTACGTCGGGCTGGCGGGAGCCGTCGGGCCGCCTACGGCGACCCTCCTCCCAATCCATGGCCCCACCGACGTAGCAAAGGGGCCCACGTTGTGG
>DAOMFH010000097.1:0-7359 GCA_035429705.1 Actinomycetota bacterium | reverse complement strand
GGTCATTCGGATTCTGTGCGCACCCCTGGAGTCGTCGAAGACTCACGTTGCACGAAAGGCGGCCCATCATGTGGCGGACTCTTAAGGCGAAGCGGGGCGTGCTCATCGCCTTCCTGCTCGGCCTGGCCCTGGCAACCGCGACCACCGCGACTGCGGCCACCATGATCACCAGCAAACAGATCAAGAACGGCACGATCAAGATGCAGGATCTTTCACCCAAGGTCCGCTCGAAGATCAACGCGCCGGGGCCCATGGGTCCCGCTGGCCCGACTGGGCAGACCGGCCCGACGGGGCAGACCGGCCCGGCCGGCCAGCCCGGCAAATTCACCACCGACAACATCTCGATCGTTGTGGGCAACCAGGCCACCTTCCCGATCCCCTTCCCGGGAGGCACCGTGCCGCAGTCCAACGCAACGTGCCCGGAGGGCAAGGTGGCGATCGGCGGGTGGTACGAGATGGTGGGCATCTACTACAGCCAGCCCGCGCCGTTCGTCACCTCCTACCGGCAGAGCGGCAACCCCCGGATGTGGTCGGTCTCGATCTCCTGGCCGGACTCGTACCCCGGCGACGATCCGACCTACGTCGCGAAGGCGGTCTGCGCCGGCTGAGTCGGGACAGCCGCCCGCATTCTCAGCCTCACTAACACCCCGGCCACTACTCTCCTTGCATGTCGACACGCGTGATTCTGGAGATTTTCGGCTGGATCGGTTCGGGACTGATCGTGATCTCCCTGGCCCAGGCCAGGGTCTGGCGGTTCCGGGTGATGAACTTCATCGGGGCGTTCATCGCGACCTTCTACAACGCATTCCTGTCGATCTGGCCGTTCGCCGCGATGAACCTGGTCATCACCGTGATCGACGGCTACTGGCTGATCCGGCTCAACCGCGAGCGCAACGTGGCCTCGGAGGCATACGAACTGGTGGAGGTCGATCATGACGATCCCTACCTGCAGCACTTCCTGAAACTGCACGCCGACCAGACCAAGCACCACTTCCCGGATTTCGACCGCTCCCAGCCGTCCCGGTCCAGCATCCTGGTCATGCGCGGCGACGAGACGGTCGGTGTGGTGGCCATCTCCGACATCGCCGACGGCACCGCCAACGTGAGCCTGGACTACGTGACCGAGCGCTTCCGCGACTTCAGCCCCGGCAAGTACGTGTACGAGGACTCCGGGCTGTTCCAGCGGCTCGGCGTGCACCGGATCCGCGCTCCCAAGGCGCGCGACGAGCAGTACCTGCGCAAGATGGGGTTCCAGCAGCAGGACGGCGCCTGGCTGCGCGACGTCCGCGCCTGAGCCTCAGCGAGCCCGCGCCTGAGCCTCAGCGGGGCCCGCGCCCGATCAGCCCCTGCACCAGCGCCGCCCCGATCAGCACCACCACCGCACCCACCGGCTGGTTCCAGCTCAGCGTCTCGCCCATCACCACGATGCCCAGCAGCGTCGACACCAAGGGTGTCGCGTAGGTGACCGACGCGCTCACCACGGACCCGGCCAGGGCGATCACCCGGTACATCCACACGAACGCCAGGCCGGTGGCCAGGGCCCCGAGCACCGCCACCGCGAGCACGGACGCGGCACTGACATGGGCGGGCCAGGAGGTCCAGAGCCCGGCCAGAACGGCCAGCATCACGCTTGCGCAGAGCAGTTGTGCCCCCATCAGCGCCGGGCCGCCCTCCGGCCGGGTGGCCAGGAAACGCCGGGTCCACGGCACCCCGACCCCGTACCCGGCGGTGGCCCCCAGACAGGCCAACGAGCCCGCCAGATCGCCGGACAGACCCCGCCAGACCCCCATCACCAGCATCACTCCGGCGAAGCCGACCAACAGCCCCAGCACCCGCTGCCGGGTCAGCCGCTCGGCCGGGACGATCGCCAGCGCGAACAGCGCGGTGAACAGCGGCGTCGCGGCGTTGAACAGGCCAGCCAGCACGCTGGACACGCGCGTCTCCGCCCACGCGAACAAGGTGAAGGGCAGCACGTTGGTCATCAGGGCGACGAACGCGGTGTGACCCCAGACCGCGCCGAACCTCGGCAGCCGGCCACCGGAGGCGACCAGCACGGCCATCACCGCGAGGAAACCGAGCAGCACCCGCCCGAAGGCCACCTGCAAGGGGACGAAGGACTCCAGGCCGATCTTGATCAGGAAGAAACTGGACCCCCAGATCAGCGCCAGCGCCCACCAGTAGGGCAGCCAGGCGGAACGCGGGGTCTGTGGCACTCTGGTCAGTCTGCCCCCGGCGCGATGCGGGCCGCGCATCGCCTGTGCCGAAACTCTCGCGGAACCGGCCGGGCCCGGTATGAAGACCCGAAGGGTTGCTCCGGGTGCTGCGTGCCCGGCAGCCTCGTCGGGTCTGGTCGCCGCCCCCGTGCGCTCCGAACCGTTCGTGGCCGGCAGCCCCGACCGTCCCTGTGCACCGAACGCACCGACTTGTCAGAACCCAATGCCACAGTGCTTTCAGAGGGCGAGATGGGGACTCCATCGAACACCCCGGAACGGAGAAGCGACATGACTACCCTGACCCGACGCGATCACGACATCCTGGACTTCGAGAAGCAGTGGTACCGCTTCGAGGGAGCCAAGCAGCAGGCCATCCACGACCGGTTCGGCCTGTCCCCGACCGGCTACTACCAACTGCTCAACACGCTCGTCGACAATCCCGCGGCGCTTAGCGCGGAGCCGGTGGTGATCAGGCGGTTACAGCGTCAGCGCCAGTCCCGGCGCGCCGGAATCGCGGCCCGCGGATGACCGGGCGAGCCAGGTATCCCCCGGCGGTCAGCCCGGCCCGCCGCTCGAAGATGTTGCGCGACCACCAGTCGCCGGTGCGCAGCCATGACCAGCCCGCGGCCAGCGCGTAAGCGGGCCAGAATGCTGCGCCCAGCAAGGCGTACTGGCGCATGTGCGCCGTCTCGTGCCGCCAGACCACATCAGGCAGGCGGTGACGGCTGATCACCACACATCCGACCGTGAAGGCCGAGGCCTTCGGCAGCGGCCAGGTGTAGCCCACGGCCTCCCAGAACTGCTCACGCCGCCCGACGGTGCATCCGGCGGCGCGCGCCAGCAGGAAGCCGGCCGGCGAGGTCAGGTTCACCGCGTTGAGCAGCACGACCGGGTGCATCAGGTCCACTGACTCAGCGGTGCGGTCGCCAGCGGCGGGCGCTCGATGTCGATGACCGGGTGCCAGGTGCCCTCGAAGTGGTGGCCGACACGGTCGAACTGCGCCACGGCCTGGCCCACGGACCTGGCCGCATGCAGTTCCGGGTCCAGTCGCCGCACGGCGGTCTGCAGGATCTGCGCGGCCATCAGCCCCAGCTTGCGCTCGTCGTGGTGCCGGTGCAGGCGCACGCCGAGGTCCACCTGTGCGATGGCGTCCACCCCGAGCATCTCGGCGGTGTCCACCAGCAGGGCGAACTCCACGCCGTAACCGACCGGGAACGGCAGCCGTTCCAGCAGGCTGCGGCGCGCCGCGCACTCGCCGGCCAGCGGCTGGATGATGCCGGCCAGTTGCGGCCAGTACAGGTTGAGCAGCGGGCGGGCGACCAGTTCGGTGACCCGCCCCCCACCGGCTGGCACAACCGACTCGCCGGCCACCAGTGGCCTTTCGTAGACGGCTTTGACCAGGTGCACCCCGGGGTCCATGATCAGCGGGCCGAGCAGACCTGTGACGTAGTCGGTGGTGAACGAGCGCAGATCCGCGTCGACGAAGACGATCAGGTCCGCGTCGGTCGCGGCCAGGCCGCGCCACATCGTCTCCCCCTTGCCGGGCAGGACAGGCAGGCGCGGCAGGGTCTCGGCCACGGACACCACGCGCGCGCCGTGGTCCCGGGCGACCTCGGCGGTGGAGTCCACCGACCCCGAGTCCACGACCAGCAGGTCGTCGACCAGCGTCCCCAGCAGTTCGTCGCGGATCGTCGTCACAATGGCGCCGACGGTGTCCTGCTCGTTGAGCGCGGGCAGGACGACGGCCACGGAGTCACGCTTGGCGGCGACCAGGTCGGCCACCCGCCAGTCGGCGGCTGTCGACGTACGCTCGTCGAGCCAGGCCTGCACGTGTTCGGTCACGAATCCCCCCGGAGTCGGTTGCATTCGGGTTCAACCAGCGTGTCACAATTCCTTAGACCTCATCCAGAGGGGCAGAGGGACCGGCCCGCTGAAGCCCCGGCAACCTTCCGCGAACCGCGGGAACGGTGCCAAGTCCGGCCGCCCCGGCGGGAAGATGCGAAGGAAGCGACGTGACGATCGACCTCGGGAGCGCAACCGGACTGACGTGCCGGGAGTGTTCGGCCACCTACGAACTCGGCGCCGCCTACGCCTGCATCGAGTGCTTCGGCCCGCTGGAGGTCGCCTACGACTTCCCCGCCCTGACCCGCGCCGACATCGAATCCGGGCCCACGTCGCTGTGGCGCTACCGGGCACTGCTGCCGGTGCGGCCCACCGCCGCCGACGAACCCAACCTGGCGCCGGGCTGGACCCGCCTGCACCGGGCGGACAACCTCGCCGCCGAACTGGGCATGCGCACGCTGTGGGTCAAGGACGACTCGGGCAACCCCACCCATTCGTTCAAGGACCGGGTGGTCGCAGTGGCGCAGTCCGCGGCCCGGGCGCTGGGTCTGACCACCCTGGCCTGCGCGTCCACCGGCAACCTCGCGCACGCCGTGGCCGCCGCGGCCGCCCGGGGCGGGCAGAACTCGGTGGTGGTCATCCCGCACGATCTGGAGGCGGGCAAGACGATCACCACCGCGACCTACGGAGGGATCCTGCTGGCCGTCGAGGGCAACTACGACGACGTGAACCGGCTGTGCTCGGAGATCATCGGCGAGGACTTCTCCCAGACGTGGGGGTTCGTCAACGTCAACATCCGGCCGTACTACGCCGAGGGCTCGAAGTCGATGGGCTACGAGATCGCCGAGCAGCTCGGCTGGCGGACCCCGGCCCAGGTGGTCGCCCCGGTCGCCTCCGGCTCTCTGCTCACGAAGGTCGACAAGGCCTGGCGGGAACTGGCCGACCTCGGCCTGATCGAGCAGTCCGACTATGCGGTCTTCGGCGCCCAGGCTGCCGGCTGCTCGCCGGTCGCGCAGGCCTTCGACGCCGGCTGGGACGTCGTCAAGCCGGTCAAGCCGGCAACGATTGCGAAGTCGCTGGCCATCGGCAACCCCGCCGACGGGCCGTACGCACTGGACGTTGTGCGCCGCACCGGTGGCGCTATCGCCGCGGTCAGCGACGAGGACGTGGTCGACGGGATCCGGCTGCTGGCCCGCACCGAGGGGATCTTCGCGGAGACCGCCGGCGGCGTGGTGGTCGCCACGCTGCGCCAACTGCTCAAGGACGGCGCCCTGGACCCTGCGGCCGAGACGGTGATCCTCAACACCGGCGAGGGGCTGAAGACCCTCGACGCAGTCATGGAGTTCGCCCGGCCCACCGCCACCATCCGCCCGGACGTTGACGAGGTCCGCGCCGCTGTCCTGTGACGCGAGGGGGGGGGCCGAGGGCACCCACCCCTGGCCCGGCCACGCCCCGACGTCCGGCCAATTTTCACCAGTTCGGCGGGTCAGGGCACCCTTAGTCGATTGTTCCGCGTAGACTGGCGGCGATCGTATTTGCGATCCCGCACGGCCAACAGCCGTGTGGCTCAAGAAACACAGCAAGGACAACACAACACATGAGCAGTGTCAGCGGAACCGTGAAGTGGTTCAACGCCGAGAAGGGCTACGGCTTCCTCTCCCTGGACGACCAGGAGGGCGACGTCTTCGTGCACTGGAGTGCCATCCAGTCCGACGGCTACAAGTCCCTCCAGGAAGGCCAGCGAGTCGAGTTCACGATCGTGCAGGGACCGAAGGGCGCGCAGGCGGACACCGTCGTGCCGTTGTCCTGACGCAGACTTCGCACAATAGGGCCGGGTGAGCGATCACTCGGCCCTATTTGCGTGCCCGGCCCGCCGCGCCCCGGGTGCTGCCGGAACACCGCGGCGCGGGTCCGTACGCTGGGGGGGTGTTCCGGTACCTCCTGCTGCTGCTCAACGTCATCGCGCTGGGCTTCGCCATCTTCGCCTTCATCGACGTCCTGCGCACCAGATCGGATGCCTTTCCCGCGGTGGAGCGGCAGACCAAGGTCGCCTGGCTGATCTTCCTGGGCCTGAGCATCCTGATCCTGCCCTTCGGGGTGATCAACTTCCTGGGCATCATCGGAGTGATCGTCACCATGTTCTACATGGTGGACGTCCGTCCCAAGGTCCGCGCGATCACCGGGAGCCGATGAGCCCGGTCGGGCGGGTCACCCGCGGCACGACCGGGAGCAATCGACTGCGCCGGTTCGACCGGTGGATGGGCCATCTGGCCGCCGGGGCACTGCGGTCCGCGCAGGAACCGCTGGCCGTGGATCTCGGCTTCGGGGCGCACCCCACGACGACCGTCCAGTGGCAGCACAGCCTGCGGACAGTCAATCCCGGCGTCGAGGTGGTCGGCGTGGAGATCGACCGCCACCGGGTCGCCGCCGCACGCGGGGTCATCGACGCGATCCACGGCGGCTTCGAGATCCCGACCGCCCGGCGGCCCTTACTGATCCGGGCAGCCAACGTGCTTCGGCAGTATCCAGCCGAGGACGTCGAGACGGCCTGGCGGCTCATGGCCGCCCGGCTCGCCCCGGGCGGGTGGCTGGTCGACGGCACCTGTGACGAAGTGGGCCGGCTCACGGCCATGATCAGTATCGATGAGCGGGCGCAACCGGTCTGGTTCACCATCTCCTGCCGCCTGGCCGGACTGCAGTCCCCCAGCGAAGTGGCGGCACGACTGCCCAAGGCGTTGATCCACCGAAACGTCCCCGGCACCGATGTACACCGCCTGCTGCAGGCCATGGATCGCGCCTGGGACGCGTCCCCGCGCTGGGGCGCCCGGCAGCGCTGGATCTCCATGGCTGAGTCGCTGCGCGGCGCCTGGCCGGTGCGCGACGGGGTCAGCCGCTGGCGGCTCGGGGAGTTCACGGTCGACTGGGAGGCGGTGGCCGGGTAGCGGGTACTCCGGTTGTCCGGGGCAGTGCGACCCGTGAGGCTGTGCATGCTGCAGGGTTGTCAGCCCCCCGGCTCCCGCAGCTAGCGACAGTTGCCCTTGCCTCCCGACGCTCCCCCAGCAACTCACGACTGTTGCAGCGTTGCCACCACCCCGCCCCGACTGTTGCAGCGTTGCCACCACCCGGCCCCCGACTGTTGCAGCGTTGCCACCACCCGGCCCCCGACTGTTGCAGCGTTGGGGGTTCACCCGCCCGCAAACCCCCAACCGCGCACCAGTCGCGGCCCGACCGACAACCACGCACCACTCGCAGCCGCAGCCCGCGCCCGGCCGGGGCACGGAATCCGTGACCCGGAGCACACCAC
>DAOMFH010000096.1:0-7374 GCA_035429705.1 Actinomycetota bacterium | reverse complement strand
GCCATCCGCGCAGCAACAGGCCATCCACGCGGGAACAGGCCATCCGCGCAGCAACGGGCCCAACCCAAAGGCGCGACACGCCCTTGCACCCGTGCTCGCGCCACCAACCCACGCACAGGCACCTGCTAAGAACCTTCAGTCGTCGTGCTGCCGGTCCACGGTTGGGTCCAGACCCCGGTCCAGGCTCTCCCACATCTGTCGCGGACTGATCAGCTCGTCATCGGCCAGGTCCCCGGCCCGCGCGTACCTGCCCGACCAGCCGGGCCAGGCGCGACCGCGCCACACGGTCACAACCGCTCCGGCCAGACCCACCAGCGACGCCAGCACGGCGGCGACGGACCCGAAAACCGCCAGCACCAGCGCACTCACCCAGAACAGCGCGCTGAGCACGCCCAGCACCGGCCGCACACGCGGTGACGCCAGCCAGATCGCCGCCACGGCCAGGAGGGATCCGACCAGTCCCGGCGCGAGCGCCGCCTGCCCGGAGGCCAGGAAGAACATCAGTCCACCGCCGAGCACGGTCAGCACCAACGCGGTAGTGCGTGAGTTCATGACATCTCCTCGGCCACGCCCAGGGCCCGGATGACGGCCGCGGCCTTGTTCTGGCACTCCAGATCCTCCGCGACCGGATCTGAGTCCGCCACGATGCCGGCCCCGGCCTGGACATGCGCGACCCCGTCGCTGAGCACCGCGGTGCGGATGGCGATGGCTGTGTCCATGTCCCCGGTGAAGTCGAAGTACCCGATACATCCCCCGTACAGACCGCGCCGGACCGGTTCCAGTTCGTCGATGATCTCCATCGCCCGCACCTTGGGGGCACCGGACAAGGTGCCGGCCGGAAAGGTCGCGGCGAGCAACTCGTAAGCGTTGATCCCCTCGCGCAGGCGCCCGACGACGGTCGAGACGATGTGATGGACGTGGGAGTACTGCTCGACCTGCATGAACTCGACGACATTGACCGTCCCGGCCCGGCACACCCGGCCGAGGTCGTTACGGCCGAGGTCGACCAGCATCAGGTGTTCGGCCCGCTCTTTCGGATCCGCGAGCAGATCCGCCACCAGTTCGGCGTCCTCGTCGGGGGTCGCGCCGCGCGGCCGGGTCCCCGCGATGGGGTGCAGCATCGCCTCATCACCGCTGAGTTTGACCAGCGCCTCCGGACTGGAACCGACGATGCTGAACCCTGCCTCGTCCATACCGCCCGGACCCGGGATGTTCAGCAGGTACATGTACGGGCTCGGGTTGGTCATCCGCAGCGCGCGGTACACGTCCAGCGGGTCGGCCGGGCACGGCCTGCGGAAGCGCTGGGACAGCACGATCTGGAACGCATCGCCGGACCGGATGTACTCCTTGGCGACCTCCACGCCGGCACGGAACCGCGCATTGGCGGTGGGCTGCGGGCGGGAGGCCGGCAACACCGCGGTCACCGCCGCACCCGTCGCCCGATGCAGATCAGTCTCCATCCGGTCGAGCCGCTCGAGCGCGTTGGCGTAGGCGCGGTCGACGCGCTCATCGGTGTTGTCGTAGTTCACGGCGTTCGCGACCAGCCATACCGAACCATCGGCATGGTCCATCACCGCCAGATCCGTGGCCAGCAGCATCGCGATCTCCGGCAGCCCCAGTTCGTCGGGATTGGCGTCGGGGATGCGCTCCCACCACCGCACCGCGTCGTAGGCGAGGTAGCCGACCAGACCCCCGGTCAGCGGGGGCAGGCCGGCCGGGCGGGGTGTGCGCAGCGACTCCAGGCTGTCTCGCAGCGCCTCGGCGGCCGGTCCGGCGGTCGGCAACCCCACCGGGCAGTTGCCCACCCAACTCACCTGCCCGCCCTGCTCGGTGAGCATCGCGGCGCTGCGCACGCCGATGAACGAGTACCGGCTCCAGGTCTGGCCGTTCTCAGCGGACTCCAGCAGGAACGTGCCCGGCCGGCCCCCGGCGAGTTTGCGGTACAGGCCTACCGGGGTCTGGTCGTCGACTAGGAAGCGCCGGGTGACCGGGATGACTCGACGGCCGGTGGCCAGCCGGCGGAACTGTTCGACGGTGGGTGCGGTGATCCCGCTGGGGGTGGCACAAGATGCGTACGCGTCGGTCATGCCGGCCCCGGGTCCACGCTGAGGGTGTCGAAGCAGGATCGCAGACCGGTGTGGCAGGCAGGGCCTTGCTGATCCACCAGCAGCAGGATGGCGTCGGCATCGCAGTCCACCCGCAGTTGCTTGACGATCTGCACGTTCCCCGAAGTCTCCCCCTTCGTCCAGTACTCGCCGCGCGAGCGTGACCAGTACGTGCCACGTCCGCTCGACAATGTCCGCCGCACCGCTTCGGCGTCCATCCACGCCAGCATGAGCACCTCCCCGGTGTCCCACTGCTGCGCGATGGCGGGAAGCAGCCCATCGGGACCGAAACGCAGAGCGCCGACGGTTTCCGCGATGCGCGAAACGTGACCCATGGGAACATTGTGCAGGCAGCCTGGCATGCAAACATTCGGGTATGGCGACGCGGGGTGCCCGATGGGCGGCAGCGGGTACCGTCCTGCTCATCTCCGGCACGGTGGCCGCCGCGTCGGTCTGGATGATCCGCAACGCGCCCGACACGACCGGCGATGCCGCGCAGATCATCCCCGGGGTGCAGCCCATCTCCTCGCTGCGGTTCGCCGACTGCTACGCCATCCCCCGCGATGCCCGCGGCGAGATCATGACCGCGAACGGCGTGTACCTGGTCAGCTGCGACGAGGAGCACGACGGGCAGATTCTCGACCAGGTCGACCTGTCCGGCCTCGATTGGGCAGGGGCCGTGCCGATGAAGGCTTCGGCCCAGAACCAGTGCTCGGCGGCGTTCAATCGCTACCGCTCCACCTACGACGACGCCGAGACCCTGATCCCCGGCTACTTCCTGCCCAACGAGCAGCAGTGGCAGGCGGGTAACCGCACGATCACCTGCACCTTGACGATGAGTACGCCGTTCACCGGGCCGAGACTCTGACTGCGCGGCGCCGGCCCCAGCCGGCCCGCCCCGCCCGCGACCTACAACCGCACCGTGATCCCGGCCGCAGCCATGGTCTGCTTGACCTCTTCTATAGAGAGCTGCCCGTAGTGGAAGACGCTGGCGGCGAGCACCGCATCCGCGCCCGCCTGAACCGCCCCCACGAAGTCCTCGGCGCGCCCGGCCCCGCCGCTGGCGATGACCGGTACGTCCACGGCTTCGCGGACCAGCGCGATCAGCTCGGTGTCGAAGCCACTGGTCGTGCCGTCGGCGTCCATGCTGTTGAGCAGGATCTCCCCCGCGCCCAGGCGGGCGCCGTTCTGAGCCCACACGATCGCATCGATGCCAGTCCCCTTGCGGCCCCCGTGGGTGGTGATCTCGAAGCCGCTGGTGGTGCCCTTGGCCCGCCGGGCGTCCACCGACAGCACCACGCACTGGTTGCCGAAGCGCCGGGCGGCCCGGGTCAGCAGATCCGGGTCGGCGATGGCCCCGGTGTTCACACCCACCTTGTCGGCACCGGCGCGCAGTAGCGCGTCGAAGTCGTCGACCTTGCGCACTCCTCCTCCGACGGTCAGCGGGATGAAGACCGCGTCCGCGGTGCGGCGGACCACGTCGATCATGGTGGCCCGGCCGCTGGAACTGGCCGTGATGTCCAGGAAGATCAGCTCGTCGGCGCCCTCGGCGTTGTAGCGGGCGGCCAGTTCCACGGGGTCACCGGCGTCGCGCAGCCCCTCGAAGTTGACGCCCTTGACCACCCGGCCGGCATCGACGTCCAGGCAGGGGATGACCCGTACCGCCAGGCTCATCGCACGGCCGCCAGCGCCTCGGGCAAGGTGAACGCACCGGCATACAGCGCTTTGCCCACGATCGCACCCTCCACTCCGGGCACTCCGGCGATCGCGCGCAGGTCGTCCAGCGACGACACTCCACCCGAGGCCACCACCGGCCTGTCGGTCGCGGCGCACACGTCGCCGAGCAGTTGCAGGTTGGGGCCGGTCAACGTCCCGTCCCGCCGCACGTCGGTGACCACGTACCGGGCGCATCCTTCGGCGTCGAGCCGGGCCAGGGTCTCGAACAGCTCCCCACCCTCCTGGGTCCAGCCGCGCGCGGCCAGCGTGGTGCCGCGCACATCCAGTCCGATCGCCACCCGGTCGCCGTGCTCGGCGATGACCCGGGCGCACCAGGCGGGGTCCTCCAGTGCCGCGGTGCCGATGTTGACCCGCCGGCACCCGGTGGCCAGCGCCGCGGTCAGCGAGGCGTCGTCGCGGATGCCGCCGGACATCTCCACGTCGATGTCGAGCGCCCCCACCACCTCGGCCAGCAGCGCTGCGTTGCTGCCCCGGCCGAACGCCGCATCGAGATCGACCAGATGGATCCACTGCGCACCCTGTTCCTGCCAGGTCAGTGCAGCGGCCAGCGGGTCACCGTAGTCGGTCTCGCTGCCGGCCTCCCCCTGCACCAGGCGCACAGCCTGACCGTTGGCGACGTCGACGGCGGGAAGCAACTCAAGGGACATACCTCGAGCGTACTGAGGCCGCCCGGGCCGGTGGGCGCACGGACCTCGACCCTATGGGAGTCCATCCGCAGCCCCTCCTCCACCAGCAGTGCAGCAGCCCCCGAACTGGTCATCCCCGGATGGCGCAAGGCGTCCGCAGACCACTTGGCCAGCGTCGAGGTCTCGAAGCGCAGCGAGCGAGGCCTGCTCATGACCACATTGTGGTTCGCGGTAGCCAGAGCGGCCCCGGCGAAACCCCGGCCAGGCCACCATCCTCACGCCGCGATCGATTCCAGCCGCCGCTCCAGTTGCATACAAGCGGCGAGGTAGGCACGAAAGGCCTCACCCTCCAACCGGCGCAGCTTCCCTGCCAGGATCTGTGCCTGCACCTGCCGGTTCAGTCGCTCCCGCGCCGTCCCACTACGGCCCTCCGCCAACAAACCGTCGATCGCCGCCGTCACGCGCACCAGATCCTCCGCCAACCCTGCTCTCATGCATCCTCCTCAGCCATGGGATTCGCACGCTACGGCGGTGGTACGACACCGCCACCGGATTCATCCACAGGGGCGCCGAGCGGCCGCTTGTAGGGTTTCAGATGGCCCCTTGCCGCGCTCCTGGCCCCCTACACCGGGCCATCGCCGCGGAGGACGGGTCAACGGCACCGGGCCCCGGCTATCCCAGCCCGAGCACGCCCGGATTGAGCAGACCGTCGGGGTCCAGGTGCCCCTTGATCACCCGCAGCAACTCCATGCCGGAATCACCGATCTCCGCGGGCAGCCAGGGCGCATGGTCGCGGCCGACCGAATGGTGGTGGGTGATGGTCGCGCCCGTGTCGACCAGGGCCTGCGTCGCGGCACGCTTGGCGGTCCCCCACTGGGCGACGGGGTCCTCGGCCAGCGGGCAGATCACGGTGAAGTACAGACTCGCCCCGGTGGGATAGATGTGCGACAGGTGTGTGCCGATCAGCGCCGTGCCCAGCGCCCCGCGCAACGCCGCGTGCACCGCCTCGTAGGTGGCGTCGAGTTGGGACCACTCGTTGGCGGTCTCCAGGGTCTCGACCAGATAGCCGGCATCCAGCAGGTCGTCGCGCAGGTACGGCGCGGCGAACCGGTTCTTCTCCCAGGACCGTCCGACCCCCGAGCCGAGCCCTACACCACCGAAGCGGCCGAAGACCTTGTGGGCGTGGGCCCGACGGGCCTTGACATTGTCGGCCGGCCCCTCCCAGCCGACGATCGCCAGACAGCCGCCGGCGACCTTGCGCAGTTCGGTGTACCGGTCGAAGGCCTTCTGCTTCAACCCGGTCATCCCGCTCATCGCGAGATTCACCCCGCTCTCCTCGGCGTCCGACAGTCGCATGGCGTCAGCCGGCACGCGATCCTGGGCCAGTTGCCGGAAGGCGTCCTTGCCCGCCGCGAAGGAGGGGAACAACAACCCCTCGTACACCCGCTTCTCCGGCAGCGGCCGGACCCGCAGACCCACCTCGGTGAGGATGCCGAACGCCCCCTCGCTGCCCAGGAAGACCTGCCGCAGGTCCGGACCGGCCGCGTTTCCGGGGGCGCGGCCCAGTTCGAAATCGCCCCGGGGGGTGGCCATCCGCAGTTTGGTCACGGTGGCATCAGCCCGGCCGAATCCGGTGGAGGTCTGCCCGGCTGAGCGTGTCACCGCGTAGCCGCCGACCGTCGCACGCTCCCAGGACTGCGGGATGTGCCCCCAGGTGAAGCCCCTCGCCTGCAGCCAGCGCTCCAGCTCCGGGCCGGTGATGCCGGCCTGGACCCGCACCTCGGCGGACTCGGCGTCCAACTGCAACACCGCGTTCATCTCCCAGAAGGCGACCCCTACGCTCAACCGGTCGGTGACGTCCACGCCGTCGACGACGCTGGTCCCCCCGCCGAACGGCACGACTGTCCACTTCTTGGCAGCGGCCAGATCCAGGATCTGCCGGACCTGTGCGTGGTCGTGGGGCAGCAGGACGACATCCACGACTGGGAGTTCCCGATCCGGCCAGCGGCGTTTGCACAGATCGACGAAGGAGAATCCGCCGGAACACCGCAGCCGCACCAGGTCGTCCAAGTCGTATCCACAATCCAGGACCGCCAGCTCTTCCACCGGAATCCGGCCGGGCCGCACCGGCACCCCGGCCAGGTCCACGGCCGGACGCGGCTCGACCTCACCCATGCCAAGGTCGTCGAAGAACTCCTGCAAAGACAGCGGGATGCCGTGACCACCGCTGCCCCACCGCTGCACCAATTCCGTCGAAAGGGCCATGATTCCTCCTGATCCCGTCCGCCCCGAATGTTACACTGGAGCCTATGATGTCACAGTCTTCTTCGGACGTTGTGAGTGACCGCTTACTCGACTCCGCAGCATCCCTGGTCATCCAAGGTGGACCCAGCGCGGCCACGGTCTCGGCGATCGCGGCGGAGGCGGGGGTCTCGCGGATGACCGTCTACCGCAAGTTCCCCGACCGCCACGCGATCATCTCAGCCCTGTTCGACCGGGAACTCGGCGCCATCGTCGCCGAAGCCGCACTGATCCAGTCACCGTCGCAGCGTGAACGGATCGTGGAGGCCATCGCTTTGTCGGTGCAGCGGATCAACGAACACCCGCTCATGTCCAGGGTCCTGCGTAACGAGCCCGAAGAACTGATCGAATGGATCACCGGGCACCTCGGGGGGACGCAGCGCATGGCCCGCAGCGCCCTGCAGGAGCTCATCGTCGGCGGCCAGCCGGGCACCGGGGACGGCAGTGTTAGGGCGGGAAACCCCGACGCCATGTCGCTGACGCTGGTCCTGGTCGCCCAGACCTTCGTTTTCGCCCACCGCATCGGCGGCACGGACGCCGAACTACGCCGACTCGTGAAGGGATACCTGACATGATCCGCCCCGGAGACCCCAGCAGCCTGCTGA
>DAOMFH010000095.1:0-7402 GCA_035429705.1 Actinomycetota bacterium | reverse complement strand
ACCGCGTACTCCTCGCCCCCAGCACGAACCGTCCCGTTCCAGGTGCCGAAGCACTGGTGGACCTCGGTGAAGATGACTCCGGCGTTGGTGCGGGTCGAGCGCTCGTAGCCAGGCGTCAGGGTCACGTCCACGTCATCGCCGCGCACGGTCCAGGGCGCCAGCCAGTCGGTGGTGTCGTAGCGCCACTCGAGCTCCTGGCTGATCTTGAACACGGTGCCGTCGATGCACAGGGCGTTCTCGGTCATCCCGGTGCCCTCGGTCCACTTGCCGCCGAACTGCAGGCCGATGACGTGCCCGTCCACGGTGCCCGAGCCCGATCCCCAGTTCCAGGTGTTGTCGTAGGGCCACTTGCCGCGACCGTGGTCGAGTACCGCCCAGGTCTGGCCGGCTGGCAGGTCCCGCGGTTGTCCGTCGACGACCACCCGGCCTGCGGCGGGCAGGGTGTTGTCCTTCTCGGTGTACTGGAAGCGCTTCTCGCTCCACGGGATCACCACGGCCATCGACTCGTGGCCGGGTGGGCGGGTGATCTGCACATCGGCATCGACCCGGTCGGTGTGGGCGACCAGGCGCAGCCCGGCGGTGTTGGGGATGAGGTCGATGGACAGGTGTTTGGTCCTGGCCCGGGCCGGGCCTGCGCCGCTGCGGTCGGGCAGGACCGGGCCGCGGGCGAACGGCGCGATCGTGCTGGTGTCGATCTCCTCGCCCGTTGTGAAGTCCACGAAGAACACCTGGTGCAGGGCCAGGTAGTCGATGTGGCTGACGGTGACTGCCAAAGCCCAGTCCGGGGCCTGCACGCACCAGTACTCCCAGCGCTTGGCCCGGCCCCAGCCGGTCAGGTTGGCCCGGTGCAGGGGATGGCGGGTCCAGCCGACCGCGTCCGGGTTGAGCCGGCCGTCGGACAGGCACAGGTCGACGGATTCGGTGATCTCCGGTTCCATGACGACAGCCTAGCCAAGAGGCACATGCTAATGTATGTGCATGTCATTGCTCGAGCGCCGCTTGCAGGTCCTCCTTTCCACGGAGGAATACGCCCGTATCGAGGGTGTGGCTCGGGTGGGGCATCGCAGCGTGGGTTCGGTGGTAAGGGAAGCAATCAGGGACTTCCTCGACAGAGACACCGCCGCCCGGACGCGAGCCCTGGAGCAACTGCTGGCGATGCCGCCGGACGACGTTCCCGGCGAGGACTGGACGCAGACCAAGAAGGCGCTCGCAGACCAGATTCCGGACTACTCGTGAGCCGGGCGGTACTCGTCGATACATCCATATTCGCCTACGCACTCGGTGATGGACACGCCTATCGAGAACCTTGTCGCGACTTCCTTGCGACGGCGGCGGCCAACGGTTTGGAGCTGCACGCCAGCGTCGAGATGGTTCAAGAACTCACTTTCCACAGGATGCGCCGGGTTGATGCTCAGACCGCAGTGGCGCAGGGGAGGCTGGCCGCGGCAGCCTGTGAACTCCACGCCTTCGACGAGAAGGTACTGGACCGGGCTTTGTCCCTCGTCCTGGAGGGAATGCGTGGCAGGGACGCGGTTCACGCGGCGACTGCTGCGGTAGCCGGAATCTCGGTGATCGTCTCGACTGATCCGGGCTTCGACTCTGTTATGGAACGCCTGAGTCCCTAGCGGGCACCTCAGTCCGGTCGGTGGCCTTCGTCGCCCGCCTGTGCCGCACGATGATCGGTACACCCAGCAGCAGGACTCCGCCGATGGTGATCGTGGTGGCGATCCATGACGGGACCCCCAGCAGCGCGAGCCCCGCCGAACCCACAAGAACCAGCAGCAGCCAGCGCAACTCCTGGCCGTTGTAGCGACTCGATATGCGCGCACCCACGAACACTCCGGGGATCTGTCCGAGCAGCAGCGAGAACAGCACAGTGGTGTCGATCTCACCCAGCCCGGCATGGGCCAGGGCCCCCACCGCCAGCATGGGGACCGCCTGCACCAGGTCGGTGCCGACCAGCCGGCTGGGCAGCATCGCCGGGAAGACGATCATCAGGCCCGCGGCGATCAGGGTTCCCGAGCCGACACTGGTCAGACCGACCAGCGTGCCGACGAGGAACCCCACCGCTGCGGTGACGGCCAACTTCCCCCGGGAGAACCTCAGTGGCTCCTGGCCGTGGGCCTCGGCGTACCGGCGCAGACGCAGGCGCAGCAGCGTGACCACCACTGCCACCAGCAGCACCACGCCGATCATCTTGCGCAGGGTGTGGTCGCCGCCCTCGCCCTCGACGAGCACCGAGAACAGCCAGGTCCCCAGCAGCACGCCCGGGACGGATCCCATGCACAGCCACAACACAACCGAGTAGTGGGGGGTGTGGCGCTTGATGTGCACACCCGCCCCCACTGGTTTCATGACGGCGGCGGACACGACGTCGGTGGACACCGCGATGGGTGGGGGCACGTTGAAGATCAGCAGCAGCATGGGAGTGACGATCGCAGCGCCGCCGAGACCGGTGAGCCCGACCACCATGCCGGCGAACAGTCCGCCCAGGGTAAGGAACGGGTCGATGCTCACCGGGCAAGTCTGCAACAGGAATCAGTGTGTTTCCGGCACCGCCCCGCCCGAGCCGCATAGCGGTGCGCTGAGCGGGTGCGGGGGCGATTCGACCCGGGTCGCGCGTCAGGTGTTCGGCGCGCCGGTCACGCTGGGGCCGCCGCCATCTCGCCGCGCGGCTGCGGCGTCCGCGAAGCACAACCGCCCGGCGCGAACCCGAACTGGGATTGCTCGCTCCGATTCCCAGTCGGCGGCGAGCCCGACTACCCTCTCTGCCATGAGGTACGGTGCGCAGTTCGGTCCAGACATCACTTTCCTGGGAGTCGATCGCGCCGATCTCGACGAACCGGACACCTACCGGGATGCCGACGTGGTGATCATCGGCGCCCCCTTCGACGGCGGCACCTCCTACCGCTCCGGCGCCCGTTTCGGCCCGAAGGCCCTACGGGAAGCCTGCTACCTGGAGCACGACGGGTCCCGGCCCTCCCTGGCCCTGCGGGTCGACGGCCTGCAGGACCTGCGCGTGGTCGACGTCGGGGACGTGGAGATGTACTCCGGGGACGCGGCGCGGTCGTGTGCCGACCTCGAGGCCGCGGTCGAGAAGGTTGCCGCCACCGGAGCGGTGCCGCTGATCCTGGGCGGGGACCACACGGTGACCTGGCCGGACGTGACCGGCGTGGCCCGCGGCGGTGACCGGTGGGGGCGGGTTTCGGTGATCCACTTCGACGCCCACGCGGACACCGGCGACATCACCTTCGGTTCCCTGATCGGCCACGGTCAGCCGATGCGCCGGCTCATTGAGTCCGGTGCGGCGCGCGGCGACCGCTTCCTGCAGATCGGGCTGCGCGGGTACTGGCCGCCGCCGGACATCCTGGATTGGATGGCCCAGCAGCGGATGCGCTCCTACGAGATGACCGAGATCGTCGCCCGTGGCCTCGACGAGTGCCTCACGGAAGCCTTCGAGATCGCCCTCGACGAGTGTGACGGCGTTTTCCTCAGCGTGGACATCGACGTATGCGACCCCGGCCACGCCCCCGGCACCGGGACCCCCGAGCCGGGGGGTCTCAGCGCCCGCCAGTTGCTGGATGCGGTCCGGCGCATCGGCTACGAACTGCCCGTTCTGGGCATGGACGTGGTCGAGGTCTCGCCGCCGTACGACCAGTCGGACATCACCGCGCTGCTGGGGAACCGGGTGGTGCTGGAGGCTCTGAGTGCGATGGCCCGCCGCCGCAAGGACGCCCGCGACGGCACGAGGTGGGATCCCCGGCGACCGCTGCTGGACCGCTGATCCGTCGGGTCCGAACCAGGCACCTCAGCCCGAATGGGTTGTCGTCAGTGCGATCACCCGCCCGAAGGGGAGCCCTGGTAGCGGCCGAAGGGCTATGTCCTGGCCGGGGTTCGGTGCCTGGTGGCATCGGCGAGTCCTTGGGAGTCCGTCCTGCACCCTGACCCGGCGTCACCCACAGGCCGGAGGGCCGATCACGCCGACGCAGCGGGCGGCCAGGCGATGCCGAACACCGACCCCCCGCCCTCGCGCGGGTGCACGTACGCGCGGCCCCCGCTGGCCTGCGCCACGTCCTTGACGATCGCCAGGCCCAGGCCCGATCCGGGCAGGCTGCGCGACGTCACCGCGCGGTAGAAGCGGTCGAACACATGCGGAAGGTCCTCCGCCGGGACCCCGGGACCTCGGTCCAGCACCTCCAGTGTGCCGTCGGTCACCAGGATGTCGATGGGCGCTCCGGAGGGGTCGAACTTGGCGGCGTTGTCGACCAGGTTCCACACCGCCCGCTCGACCGCTGGCCGCGACGCGATGATCTGCGAGTCGTCGGTGGACACGGTCACCTCACGCTGGGTGCGCCGCCGGGCCCGGGTGGCGATCCGCTGCACAACCTCCGCCAGCCGGATGTTCTGCGGTTCCTCCTCGGCGCCCTGCCCGCCGGCCAGGGCGAGGACCTCGTTGACCAGCCCGGTCAGTTCCCGCGACTCCCCGCGCAGGTCGGCCACCACCCGGGCCCGGACCGGCGGGGACAATTCGTCGAAGCGTTCCAGCAGGCTGATGTTGGTACGAAGGGAGGTCAGCGGGGTCCGCAGTTCGTGGCCCGCGTCCTGGACCAGACGCTGCTGCTCGGCTTGGGAGGTGGCCAGCCGGCCCAGCATCGTGTTGAACGACGCCGCGAGGCGGCCCACCTCGTCGGAACCCGCCCCGGGCACCTCGACGTCCAGCCGGCCGCTGTCGCTGACCTGTTCGGCCGTGTTCGTCAGCCGGATCAGGGGCTTGGTGATCCGCCGCGCTATCAGCCAGCCGACCACGGCGCCGGCCGCACTCAGCAGAAGCACGCAGACGGTCAGCACGACCGCGAGCCGGTTCAGTACCGCGGCGGACTGGGACCAGTCGCGCCCAACCAGAACCGCACCACGCGACTGGCCGGGTGAGGCCGTGAGGATGCGGTACGGCGTGCCCTGGACCGACGCGGTCCGCGTGATCACGGTGGCGCGGGTGCTGGCGGCCACCGCCCGGTCGGCGTCCGTGACGGGCAGTTGAACGTTCCCGCGGCTGTCCGTCACCTGCCCGTCGGCGGACAGGACCACCATCGGGTCGCGGCCCCGGTCCTCCCGGTGGCCCATCATCGGCGCCCCTCCCTGGGCGAGCAGCGACTGGTCCATCGAACGCTCGAGCTGGTTGCCCGTGGCTGTGTAGCCGAGCAGACCCATCAGTCCGGCCACGATCGCGGCCAGTACGGCGAAGGTGATCGCCAGTTTCGAGCGCAGGCTCATGACGACCGCACCACGTAGCCGACCCCGCGCACAGTCCGGATGATCTCCGGCTGGCCCAGCTTGCGGCGAAGGTAGCCCACGTAGACGGCGAGGTTCTTCGATTCCGGCCCGAAGTCATAACCCCAGATCCGCTCGTAGATGACCTGGTGCTCGAGCACGATACCGGCATTGAGCATGAGCAACTCGAGCAGATCGAACTCGGTCTTGGACAGTTCGATCTCGCGGCCCGCCCGCCACACCCGGCGCGCGGCCGGGGCCAGTCGCACGTCCTCGAAGACCAGGTCGTCACCGGCCGGGGCGGGCCCGGCCCGGCGCAGTAGCGCGCGCAGACGAGCCAGGACCTCGTCGATGTCGTAGGGCTTCGGCACGTAGTCGTCGGCGCCGGCATCGAGACCCGCCACCCGGTCGGCGGTCTCCACCCGGGCGGTCAGCATCAGGATGGGCACACGATCCGCCTCGGCCCGCAGGACCCGGCACACTCCCAGGCCGTCGACCCCGGGCATCATCACGTCCAGGACCAGGACGTCCGGCCGGTCGGTACGGAACGCAGCGAGCGCTTCCACACCGTCCCGGCACGCGGTCACCTCGTAGCCGTTTAGCTCCAGGGCGGTGGTCAGCGACTCCCGGATGGCGCGATCGTCGTCGGCCACGAGCACCTTCATGGCGATGAGTCTGCCGCAGACCCGCAAAGGATCCGGGTCCGCGCCTCGCGGAGGGGACGCCGCCAAGCGCGGACCCGGAGCATCAGGCCGCCGTCGAAGCCGACGGTGCCGGCTGCGGGGCTTCGGTCGGGAAGTCCATCGACCGGGTGCCCGTGACCTGGAAGTCACGGTTCATGCTGACCACGACCAGGGTCCCGTCGCCCTTGCGCACGAAGGCGACGTACTTCTTGCCCCGCTTGTGGACGTCCATCACGGTTCCACCGGGCACTTTGTCGAGCGCGGCGGCCTCGGCCTTCTTGAACGCCTGGCCGACGACGTCGTGGCCCATCATCCCCGGCCCGCGCTCGCCGCGGTGGCCGTGCTTGCGGTGGTCACCACGGCGGTGGTGCTTGCGCGGGTTCTGGACGGACTCGACGGCGTAGTTCTCGTCGAGCAGTACGAGCCGCTTGCGCCCGTCGTCCGTGCGGGCCAGCACGGCGTAGCCCCCGTCGGGGCGCTTGAACACCTGCAGCACCGTCGCGCCGGGCAGGCGGGCAACGGTGGCGTCAGTGGCCTGCTGGGTCTCCTCGGCGGTGGCCGGGGCGCCGGGTCCGTGGTCGCCGCGCCGGTGATCCCCGGGTCCGCCGGTCATCTCCTGCTGGCCCGTCACCGCGAAACTGGAGTCGAGGGTGACGACGATCTGCTTGCCGTCGCTGGTGGTGACGCGAACCAGGTAGTTGCCTTCCGGGGTCTTGTGGGCGTGATCGGCGGTTCCGGCAACGGCGGCGAGGGCCGCATCGATGGCCTTCTGCGCCTCCTCGCCGGTCACCGTCTCTCCCGGTCCGCGGCCGTGCATCCCGCGCTCGCCCATCTCGTCGGGCCCCTGTCCCTGGGTGGCCGCAGGGGTGTTCGCAGTGTTGTCGTTGCTCGCGCTGGCAGCGGCGATCCCGCCGGCCACGGTCGCGCCCACGGCGAACGCAGCGACACTGGCGGCCGCAACTGTTCCGATCTTCTTCGGCATGACTGTCCTTTCGGTCGTTGCCACCACCCTGACGGCTGCCCACGAGAACCTGACCAGAGCCGGGTAAGAGCCGGGTGTGAGTTGCTTGCTGGAATCCCCGCAGCGCGTCGACCGGCTCGTCGGACACGAGGGGCAGGCCCGCGAACGCAAATGGCGCCTCGGACTTTGGGGTCAGCCGGCTCGCGAGTGGTGCACGGTCGGGGGTTTCGCCTAGATCAAACCCCCAACGTCGCAACAGGGGGCTTCGGATTTCCGGGGGGAGTGGGGGATCGTGGTGCCGAGCACGGAGTGGGGCATGGTGCCGGGCATGGTGCCGAGGCACAGTCGCGGTCTCTGTGAGCCCGGCCGGGGCTGCCGAGACCGCGCAGTGGTCCCGGCGCTGGTGGCAACCCGTCAATCGCAACATCGGTGAGCGCGGGCTCAAGGGTCGACGCAACAGTCGCGACCTGCAGACCGGCCGCATCTCCAC
>DAOMFH010000094.1:0-7412 GCA_035429705.1 Actinomycetota bacterium | reverse complement strand
CACCGATGTTGCGACTGCCCACCGATGTTGCGACTGCTCACCGACGCAACGATTGCCCATGCCGGGCGGGAACCCGCCGGCCCCGGACCCCTTCCACGGGAGTCCATCGCTTGACAGGATCCGATCCCCTGAGCATAATTAACTTGAACGATCAACTACTTAGGAGCACAAATGACGGACCTCAACCAGTACTCCGGGACCTGGACCCTCGACCCCGCGCACACCCGGATCGGCTTCTCCGCCCGGCACGCGATGGTCACCAAGGTTCGCGGATCATTCACGGACTTCACCGGTAGCCTGACCCTGGACGCGGCCAACCCGGCCAACTCCAAGGCCACCCTCACAGCTCAGCTGGCCAGCGTCGACACCGGTTCACCCGACCGCGACGCCCACCTCGTCTCCGCCGACTTCTTCGATGTGGCGAACTTCCCGGCCATGACCTTCGAGAGCACCACGGTCAAGCAGACCGACGACGACGAGTTCGTGCTGGTCGGCGAACTGACCATCAAGGATGTGACCCGGCCGGTGGAGATCGAGGTCGAACTCGACGGTGTCGTGACCGACCCCTTCGGCAACATCCGTGCTGGCTTCGAGGGCGAGGCGGAGATCAGCCGCAAGGACTTCGGCCTGACGTGGAACGTCGCACTGGACGCCGGCGGCGTGCTCGTCAGCGACAAGATCAAGATTCAGCTGGACGTGTCTGCGACCAAGGTCGCCTGACACCTCTGCGCAGAGCACGAGAAGGGCCGCCTCCCAGCAGGGGAAGCGGCCCTTCTCGCACGAGTCCTTGTCAGGCGGGCACGAAGATGCGTCGCACCTCGGCCTGCGCGGGTATCTGCCGGCTGGCGGCGGTCTGCAACAGGTCTGTCCAGGACGTCACCTGCGGCCGCTTGCGCAGCAGCGCGCGCCGTTCGCGTTCGGTCATCCCTCCCCAGACACCGAACTCGATCCGGTTGTCCAGCGCATCGGCCAGACACTCCATCTTCACCGGGCAGCCGTTGCAGATCTGCTTGACACGGTTCTGCGCCGCGCCCTGCACGAACATCTCATCCGGGTCAGTCTCCCGACATGCGGCTTGGGCGCTCCAACCGGCTACGTTGCGCACTTACTTCATCCCCTTGTCCGAATCAGTCCCGACCCCTGAGTCTGCGATGACTCTAGGCAACCAAGCGATTACCGTTGAGGGCCATTCGTACTACTTGCCCTGGTCCATTAGTGCTATTTGCAGTTTGCCGCTCGCTGTGTCGCAGTTACCTGCGTCACATCTGCTGATATCCAGCATGGCGCACGACGCTCGATGATGGTTAACCGGGGGTATATCCAGTCGTTACCAAACCGCACTCGCGGCAACCGACGGGTGACAGTGGCCAAACGCCATGTGGGACTGGTCGGTGACCTGGGAACCGATGCCACGTACCCTTACGTCTGATGGCTGTGTCGAAGGATCCCCAGAAGAAGCGTGCGACGTCGGCGTTGTCCGGCGTCGGACGGGTCGTCGTCGTCGGCTTGATCGGCGGGGCGATCCTGGCCGGCATGGCACTGCCCGTCGTGGCAGGCATCGGGAAGGCAAGCGAGGTGGCAGCTGAGCAGATCGGCGCGCTGCCGGCCCAGCTGGCCACCCCCCCGCTACCGGTGCGCACCCACATGCTCGACGCCGACGGCAACCGGATCGCAACGCTGTTCGAGGAGAACCGCATCGAGGTCCCGCTGGACCGCATCAGCCCCAATATGCAGCGGGCGATCGTTTCCGTGGAGGATGAGCGCTTCTACGAGCACCACGGCGTCGACATCAAGGGCCTGGTGCGGGCTCAGCTGGAGAACACGGCCAGTGGGTCCATCCAGCAGGGCGCCTCGACGCTGACCATGCAGTACGTGCGCAACGTGCTGGTCACCGCCGCGCGCACCCCCGAGGAGGTCGACCAGGCGCTCGAGCGCACCACCGCCCGCAAACTCCAGGAGATCCGGTACGCGGTTCAGCTCGAACGCCGGCTGTCGAAGGACGAGATCCTCAACCGCTACTTGAACATCGCCTACTTCGGCTCCGGCGCCTACGGGGTGGAGGCCGCCGCCCGCCGGTACTTCGGTCACAGCGCCAACAAGATGTCCGTGGTGGAAGCCGCGACCCTGGCCGGGATCGTGCAGTCCCCGGTGGGATACGACCCGCTGGTCAACCCGGAGGCCGCGACCACCCGCCGCAATGCGGTCCTGGCGACCATGGAAGCGCAGGACATCATCACGCCCGAGCAGTACCAGAAGGCCGTGAACACCCCGGTCGGCAAGTACCTGCATCCGAAGAACATCAGCAACGGCTGCGCTGCGAGCAAGTACCCGTTCTACTGCGACTACACCGTGAACCAGATCCTCAACGATCCCAACTACGGCAAGACCCGTCAGGACCGCGAGGACTTCCTCAAGCGCGGTGGCGTGGTGATCCACACCGCCCTGCAACCCAAGGCGCAGGAGGCGGCCACCAACGCGGTGATGAACCGCATCCCGCCGAAGGACCCGAGCAAGAAGGGGACCGCCATCGCGATGGTGACCCCGCAGACCGGCGAGGTCGTCGCACTGGCCCAGAACCGGCTGTGGGGGACCAAGGGCGCGGGCAAGACAACCTACAACTACGCGGTCGACCAGAAGGACGGCGGCACGACCGGCATGCAGGCCGGATCGACGTTCAAGATCTTCACGCTGGCCGCCGCCATGGAGGCCGGCTTCTCCCCCTACACGGTTCTCGACTCCTCCGACGACAAGAACTTCGCGGGAGGGCCCTGGGGCTGCACCGACGGTCACTACTTCGGCTCCTGGACGGTGAGCAACTCCACCTCCTCAGGCAACTTCAACATGCTGCAGGGCACCGCGTTCTCGGTGAACACCTACTTCGTCGGGCTCGAGCAACTGGTCGGCCTGTGCCGCACGGTGGACATCGCCAAACGCACCGGCATGACCCTGGCCAACGGCGCCGAACTGCCCATCGTGCCCTCGTTCACCCTGGGCACCGTCGAGATCTCCCCGCTGGCGCTGGCCACCAGCTACGCGACCATGGCCAACCACGGCGTCTACTGCAAGCCGCACGCCATCACCCGGATCGTCGATGAGAGCCAGACCGGCAAGAAGGTCGTCTCCCGGGTCGAGCCCGAATGCCAGCAGGCGGTCACCCGCGAAGTGGCGGACTCGGTGACCGCGATCCTGACCCATGTCGTGGACGGCGGGATCGCCGGACGCACGGGTGCGGCGATGAGTCTGGGCCGGGACGCGACCGGTAAGACCGGTACGACCGACACCTCCGCGGCGGTCTGGTTCGCGGGCTACACCCCCAGCCTGGCGGCAGCGGTCTGGGTGGGTGACCCGCGCGGCGGCTTCCAGTACCCGATGAAGAACGTCTACATCAACGGCTCCTACTACGGCCAGGTCTTCGGATCCACTCTGCCGGGCCCGATCTGGAAGGACGCCATGCTCGGCGCCCTGTCCGACACCCCGGCGGAGTCGTTCGAGCTCCAGCCGCTGTTCGGGCTGCGGTCGGCACGCGGAGGCGGCTACTACGTCCCGCCGAGCTACACGCCGACACCCACCGCACCCACGCCGGCCCCGCCGGCCCCGCTCGCCACGCCGTAGGCCCGGCCTCAGTCGATCCCCAGCAGTCCGGCCAGCACCCGCAGTTCGAACTCGAAGTAGGTGCGGCGGTCGGCCGGCGAGTCCCCCACGACATTGTGCCGGTGGCCGAACAGCTCGAAGGAGATCGATCCGATGAGGTGGGTCCAGGCCAGCACCCCGAGGGCGAGCGCGGCGTCGGAGAACCGAGGGTCGGCGATCCCCGCCCAATGTGCCAGATCCGCTCGCAGCGGCCGCAGGCTGGCCGCCACCCGGGCGCTGAACGCCGGCACGTCCGGGCTCGCCCCCGCCTGCTGCAGAACCCCGGTCAACAGCGCCGGGATGCGACTGGCCGGCCCGATGGTTTCCTGCGGCGCGGCGTATCCGAGGACCGGGGATCCGAAGATCAGTGCGAAGCGGTGGGGCTGGTCCAGCGCCCAGTCCCGGCATGCAAGCCCGGCGGCCAGCCACCGCCGCAGCGGGTCGCGGGGGCCGGCGGCGGCCACTTCGGCACGTTGCGCCATGTCGTCGTAGGCGGCGATGATGAGCAGAGTCAGCAGGGCATCCCGGGACTCGACGTAGCGATAGATGGCGCTGGACGCCATCCCGAGTTCCCGGGCGACCGCCCGCACGGACAGTTCCGCCGGGCCCACGACGGCCAGCTGCTCATTCGCCACCCGGGTGATCGCCGCCATCTTGGCCTGCCGGTTGCGCGCCCGGACGCCGGAAGTCATTCCCCCACGATACGCGAGCACCGCTCTTGATTTTGGAAGTCTCGCGATCTAAACTGTGAGCACTGCTCGCATTTTGCGCCAGGGTTTCAACGGAGGTAAGCGTCATGGCACAACACGTCGTCGTCGGGGCCGGTCAGGTCGGAACCAGGCTCGCCACCCTGCTCAACCACTCGGGCCACGAGGTCCGGCTGGTCAGCCGGACGGGCAACACCGTGACGGGCGTGGCGGCCGCCCGCGCCGACGCCGGGGACCGCGACGCCCTGGTGCGCGCCACCTCGGATGCTGACGTGATCTACAACTGCGTCAACCCCCCTTACCGTGCGTGGGAGCGGGAGTGGCCGCCCATCGCGAGCAACTTCATCACGGCCGCCGAGGCAGCCGGTGCGGTGCTCGTGACGTTGGGAAACCTCTACGGCTATGGGATCGTGGACGGCCCCATCACCGAGCGGACCCCGCTGAACCCGCACACCCGCAAGGGCCGAGTGCGCGAAGCGATGTGGCGCGAGGCCCTCGCCGCGCACGAAGCGGGCCGAATTCGCGCAACCGAGGTGCGCGCCAGCGACTACATCGGCGAGGCCGGCGGCCAGACGAACTTCGGCGAACGGGTCGTCCCCGCCATGCGGGCGGGCAAACCGATCATCCTGATGGGCCGCACCGACCAGCCGCACACATGGACGTTCACCGGCGATGCCGCCCGGATGCTGGCCGCGGCCGGCGCCGACGAGCGGGCCTGGGGCCATGCCTGGCACGTGCCCAGTTGCGCACCCCGGACCCAGGCGCAGGTCATCGCGGATCTGGCAGAAGCCATGGCCGTGCCGATGCCGAGGATCCGGACCGCCGGCGCCTCGACGTTGCGCGCGGTCGGTCTGTTCAACCCCGACGCGCGGGAACTCGTGGAGATGCTCTACGAGTTCGACCGCCCCTTCGTGATGGATTCAACCCTCAGCGAGCGGACGTTCGGACTGTCGCCCACTGCGTGGGAAGGGATCATCGCGGAGACCCTGCGGCGCAACGCGGTGCCGGTGTAGGCCGTGACCGGTCGCCCCGGCCACGCCCGGGGCCTCACCCCTGCAGTCGCTGCCGCACGATCCCGGAGATGGTCTTGCCATCAGCACGGCCCTTGGTCGCCGCCGTGACCCGCTGCATCACCGGACCCATGGCGGCCATGCCCGACCTTCCGTCCGCTGCAACCTCGGCAATCGCCTGGTCGATGATCGCCGACACCTCGTCGGCGGACAGCGGGGTGGGCAGATAGGCGGTGAGCACCCCCAGCTCCGCCTCCTCCCGGTCGGCCAGTTCCGGGCGGTTGGCGTCCCGATAGGCCTGCGCCGACTCGCGGCGCTTCTTGGCCTCCTTGTCCAGCACCGCCAGCACCTCGTCGTCAGACAACTCCTTGGCCTGCTTGCCGGCGACCTCCGCGTTCGTGACGGCGGCCAGAGCCATGCGCAGGGTCGCCGTGGTGAGCTCGTCACGCGACTTGATCGCGTTGTGCAGGTCGGACTGGAGGGTTTCCTTCAGAGGCATACCGGCATCCTTTCATGCGATCTCGGGCGTGGCCGCGGGGTTTGCCGGGGCCACGGATCTGCTGGTGGGTGGTCGCGGACGCTGAGCTTGCCGACGGGACCTTCTGCCCGGATCCACCCCGCGCGTGAGCACCCGGCCCCTCGCGACGCAGCGCGCGCGGGAGAACCCCCAACCCCCCGCAGACCGGGGACCCCGGTCCGCGGCGTGCGACCATTGACTCGTGCATCCCGTGGTGAAGGCCGGACTGGCCGGTGTCGGCGCAGGCGCCGCCACCCTTGCCTACTCCCTGTGGGAGGCCCACCAGTTCCGGCTGCGACACGTCCAGATCGAGACGCTGCGGCCCGGTTCGCGGCCATTGCGGGTGCTGCAACTCACCGACCTGCACCTCACCCCCAAACAGCAGGACAAGATGGCCTGGGTACGCTCGCTGGCCGACCTCGATCCGGACTTCGTGATCCTCACCGGCGACCTGCTCGGCCACATGGACGCCGTCCCGTACCTGGCCAAGACGCTCGCGCCCCTCAATGGCACGCCGGGGGTGTTCGTGTTCGGCTCCAACGACTACTGGAGCCCCAAGACCGTCAACCCGTTCAAGTACTTCATCAAGGACCGCGAACCGGTCATGTCGACCGCGCGGCTGCCGACCGACGAACTGGAGTCCGAACTGCTCAACGCGGGCTGGCAGAGCCTGAACAACTCGCGCGGCGCCGCCGACGTCCTGGGCAACCGGATAGACATGCGCGGGGTGAACGACCCGCACATCCGCCTCGACCGCTACCACGAGATCGCCGGCGGGTTCGACCCGGATGCGTCGCTGCGCCTGGCCGTGACCCACGCCCCCTATCTGCGAGTCCTGGACCCCATGGCCGCCGACGGGGCGGACCTGATCATCGCCGGGCATACGCACGGCGGCCAGGTCTGCATCCCCGGTTACGGCGCGCTGGTCTCCAACTGCGACCTGGACCCCGCGCGGGCCAAGGGACTGTCCCGGCATCAGGGGGCGGCGCTGCACGTCAGCGCCGGTCTCGGGACCAATCCGTACGCCCCGATCCGCCTGGCCTGCCCCCCGGAAGCGACGATGCTGCACCTCGTGCCACGGCCGCAGTAGTGGGGTCGGTATCCTGTTCTAGCAGTGCGGGGTGTGGCGCAGCTTGGTAGCGCGCTTCGTTCGGGACGAAGAGGTCGTGGGTTCAAATCCCGCCACCCCGACAATGAGTGAGGGACTCCACCTGAGTGGGGTCCCTCACTCATTTCCGGAAAGGCCAAGGATTTGGGAGGAGCAACGCGCCAGTGTTGCGACGGCTCCCGCCACCCCGACAAATGAGTGAGGGACTCCACCTGAGTGGGGTCCCTCACTCATTTCCGGAAAGGCCAAGGATTTGGGAGGAGCAACGCGTCAGCGTTGCGACGGCTCCCGCCACCCCGCCGGAGGAGGGCGCCCCGGTGTTGCGCAGCGCAGGCCCGCCGCAACCTCCAACGACGTGCGCCCCCGCCTACCCCCGCGCCGTGCGCCCGACCGCACCCCCTCACGACTGCTGCACGGTTGTCAACCGATCCCCGACTGGC
>DAOMFH010000093.1:0-7452 GCA_035429705.1 Actinomycetota bacterium | reverse complement strand
GCCATCAGGATGCTCATCAGGATGTGGTGGTAGGCATCGCCCACGTCGTAGCCGGGGGGCTGCTCGCCGACCACGAGCGACTTCATGTTGATGCTGGCCATGAAGTCGGCCGGGCCGAAGATGATGGTCTCGACGCGCGGGCTGGCGGTGGCGATCTTGTCCACGTTCAGCAGGCCGAGGGCGTTCTCGATCTGCGCCTCGATCCCGATCCGGCCCACCTCGAAGCCGTTGGCCTTCTCGATCTGGGTCAGCAGCATGTCCAGCGCGACGACCTGCTCGGGGGTCTGCACCTTGGGCAGCATGATGCAGTCCAGGTTCTGCCCGGCCCCCTCGACCACCTCGATGACATCTGCGTAGGTCCAGTGGGTGGTCCAGTCGTTGACCCGGACCACGCGGACCTTGTCCCCGTAGCCGCCCTCGTTGAGCGCCGCGACGATGTTCTTGCGGGCGTCGGGCTTGGCGATCGGCGCGACCGCGTCCTCGATGTCCATGAACACCTGGTCGGCGGGCAGGCCCTTGGCCTTCTCCAGCATCTTGGGGCTACTGCCCGGAACGGCCAGGTTCGAACGGCGGCTGCGCAGGGTTTCAGTCATACTCCGACGATAGCCAGCAGCAGCGGGCCCGGGCCTCACACCCCCGATTCCGGAATCGCCGGTGCGGCACCGCGCACGACGAACACCAGACCGGCCAGCATCACCGCCAGTCCCAGGACCAGTGACCCGCCCACCGACTGGCCGAGGAACAGTGCGGCCAGGACCGCCGCCCCGGGCGCCTCGAACAGGATGGCCGTGCTGACGACCGTGGCCGAGGTGCGGTGCACGACCGCGTTCAGCACCGAGTGCCCGCCGATCTGGGCCACCAGCGTGATTGCCACGATGAGCACCCAGTCGTGCGGGCGGTAGCCCAGCAGCGGCACGGACAGTCCCAGGCACAGCGCCAGCAGCGCCGCTGCGGCAATGCCGTACACCACTGAGGTGTAGGACCCGAGGTCGGTGACGGCTCTGAGCCGTTCACCGAACGCCACATACACCGCGGCCAGCAACGCCGCAGTCAGGGCCATCGCCATACCGACCAGCGAACCCGGGCCGGAGGTGCGACCGAAACCGGTCAGGATGAGCACCCCCGCGATACTGACGGCGACCCCGAACCAGGTCGCCCGCGCCGGCCTGACCCCGGCGACCCGGGAAATCAGCGCCGACCAGGCCGGCTGGGTGGAGACCATCGCTGTGCTCAGCGCGACACTGGTCAGCCGCAGGCTCGGGATCCACATCGCGAAATGGGCGGCCAGCGCCAGACCCGGGGCGAACGCGGCGGGCACCCCGCCGGGCATCCGCAGTCGCCGGCGGCGCAGCGCCATCCAGCCCGCGGTCAGGATCGATGCCAGCAGGCAGCGGTACATCGCGATCGCCGGTGCGGGCGCGGCACAGGCCGCGATCAGCGGCGCGGACGCACTCACGCACAGGACCGCGGCGACCAGCAGCCAGCCGTCGCGGGCGCGGATGCGGATCAGGCGAGATCCACCAGGCTGATGGTCTGCTTCTTCGGCGGAGCCGTGATGACCACCTTCTTGTCCCACTCGGTGAACTCCACCTGACTCGCCTCCGGCTGATCCGGCGAACTGGTCAGCAGCAGCGGGTACGGCTTCCCGGTACTGGCCACCCACAGGGTGCCGATCGAGCCGGTCAGCGGGACCGCCGGCTGTCCCTGCGCGACGCCGGCCTGGCCGACCTGCGCGCTCTCGTCGGAGACCAGGAACTGTTTCATGAGCGGACCCATAGTGCTGGTCTCTTTGAAGGTCTTCAGTTTGGGGTTGCTCAGTTCCCCGGCCACCCACTTGTTGCCGATCTTCGCCGCGATCTTGGCGTTGAAGGCCTGCGTCCAGTAGGCCTGGTCGGCCTTCAGGTAGATCACGCCGTCGACGACCCTGGTCTGCAGGGTGACGTCCCCGGCGGTGCGGGTTCCGTCGCTGGAGTCCTGCGTGACCACGAGGTCCAGCGAGGTCTGCGGACTGGTCCCGATCAGGTGGACGCTGCGCGCGCTCAGGGCGGCCTTGCCGGCCTTGTCGAGGATCTGCGCCGGGCTCAGGTCCCCGATCCCGTTGGGCTTGCCCACCGGCTCGCCGATCACGGCTTGCGACGCCGAGTCGCTGACCGCGGGACTGGGGGAGGCTGACGCGCCCGCGTCATCGGCCGAGCCGGAACACCCCGCCGTGGCCACGAGGACCGCCGCCGTGAGGATGAGTGCCGCGCGCATCGTGGGAACCGCCTGTCGTCGGGGATGGTCGATCGGAACCCTGCCACGTTACCCAAGGCCCTTCGGTGAATGCGCACGCCCCATGCCGGACGGGGGCGATACCCTGCGCAGGTGACGGTCAAGCGCGCCTACCTGGCCCGGCTGCGCGGGTCGGCGGTGTTCGACCCCAATGGGGAGCAGCAGGGCAAGGTCCGCGACTTCGTCCTGGTGCTGCGGCACGGTGCCGTCCCTCCACGGGTGGTGGGTCTGGTCGTCGAAGTGGCGGCCCGGCGCCGGATCTTCGTGCCCATCACCCGGGTGACGAAGATCGACGTCGGCCAGATCGTGATCACCGGCGTGCTGGACGTGCGGCGGTTCAAGCTGCGTCCCGGCGAGAGCCTGGCAGTGGGAGAGCTGTTCGATCGCGCGGTGGAGTTGCGTGACGGTGGGGACTGGGTCAGGATCCTCGATCTGGCCATGCAGCAGAACGCCCAGCGGGACTGGGAGATCACCCATGCCTACGTGCGGACCTCCGGGCGCCGTCTGGCCCGCCGCAGACCGACCCGGGTGATCGAGTGGGCGCAACTGGCAGGCCTGAGTGCCTCCGACGCCGACCAGGCGACCGAGACCATGCTGGCCGCCCTGGCCGAGTTGCGTCCGGCCGATGTGGCCACCACCCTGCACGACCTGCCGGAGAAGCGGCGGCTGGAGATCGCGCGGGCACTGGACGACGAACGCCTGGCCAGTGTCCTCGAGGAGATGTCCGAACACGACGCGGTGCAGATCATGAACGGTCTGGAATCCGACCGTGCTGCAGACATCCTCGAGGAGATGGATCTCGACGATGCTGCGGACCTGCTCGGTGAACTGACCCCGGAGCAGGCCCAGCAGTTGCTGGAACTCGTGGAGCCGGAGGACGCGGAGGATCTGCGCCGCCTGCTCAGCTACGACGAGTTCTCGGCCGGCGGCATGATGAGTCCCGAACCGGTCATCGTCGGCGCCGACGCGACAGTGGCCGAGGCGCTGGCCCAGATCCGCAACCCCGAACTGTCGCCGGCACTGGCCTCACAGGTGTATGTCGTGCGCCCGCCGATGCAGACCCCCACGGGCAAGTTCCTCGGGGTGGTCCACTTCCAGCGGCTGCTGCGCGAACTACCCAGCGACTTGGTCTCCCGGGCCATGGACCAGGATCTCGCCCCACTGCCGCCCGAGACGCCGCTGCCGACCGTGACCCGCTACTTCGCCGCGTACAACCTGGTGGCCGTGCCGATCGTCGACTCCGAGGGCCATCTGCTGGGCGCGGTCACCGTCGATGACCTCTTGGACCACCTGCTCGGCGACAACTGGCGCGAGAGTCCTGCGGGCGGCAGCGATGAGTGACCACAGTCGCCTGGAGGAACCGGCCCGCGGACGTCCGTCGCTGCGGGGGCGCTACGACCCCGAGACGTTCGGCCGGGTCTCCGAGGGGGTTGCCCGGTTCCTCGGATCGTGGCGGTTCATCGCATGGATGACCGCGATGATCCTGGCCTGGGTCTTCTACAACATTGCTGCCACTGATCCAGCCGATCCGTACCCCTTCATCTTCCTCACCCTCCTGCTGAGCCTGCAGGCTTCCTACGCCGCGCCCCTGATCCTGTTGGCGCAGAACCGGCAGGACGACCGGGACCGGATCCAGATCAAGGAGGATCGCGACCGCACCGATCGGCTCATCGCCGACACGGAGTACCTGGCACGGGAGATCGCGGCACTGCGCATCGGACTCGGCGAGGTGGTCACCCGTGACTTCCTGCGCCGCGAACTGCGCGACCTGCTCGATGAACTGGACAGCGAACGGGGATTCTGACGCCGGACGTGACAGGACTTGCCAGGCCCCCAGTCCGCGCGGCGGGTCGCTGAGCCCCTCTTCCCCTCCCACCGCAGGCGGGCCGCTGCAGTCAGGCCCGCCGTCGGTGGCACCCGACCCCGGGGACGGCGGCTGGCGTCACGCGGACCTGCTGGCCCGCGCACCCGGCCACGTACGATTGGGCCATGTCTGTCACCGATGCCATCATGGCTGCCCTGGCCACCGTCGAGGACCCGGAGATCCATCGCCCGATCACCGACCTGGGGATGGTCAAGTCGGTCACCGTCGATGGTGATGTCGCCCGGGTCGAGGTGTACCTGACCATCGCCGCCTGCCCGATGCAGAACACCATCGCCGACCGCGTCCGGGCAGCGGTCGAAGCCGTCCCCGGCGTCGCACGGACCGAGTTGACCTTCGACGTCATGAGCGATGAGCAGCGCAAGAGCCTGCGCGAGATGTTGCAGGGCCCGCAGAAGGAGAACCCGTTCAACCGGCCCGGCAGCCTCACCAAGATCATCGCGGTCGCCTCCGGCAAGGGGGGTGTGGGCAAGAGCTCGATCACCACCAATCTGGCCGTCCAGCTCGCCGCCATGGGCAACAAGGTCGGGCTGGTCGATGCGGACATCTACGGGCACTCGATCCCCCGCATGCTCGGGGTGACCACGCCACCGACGGTGGTCGAGGGCATGCTGCTCCCCCAGCAGGCCTACGGCGTCTCCACCATCTCGGTCCTGCCGTTCAAGTCCGGCGGCAGCAGCCAGGCCGTCGCCTTCCGCGGACCGATGCTGCACCGGGCGTTGAACCAGTTCCTGACCGACGTCTACTGGGGTGACCTCGACTGGCTGCTGCTCGACCTGCCGCCCGGCACCGGCGACGTCGCGATCTCCGTGGCCCAACTGCTCCCACGCGCGGAGATCCTCGTCGTGACCACGCCGCAGGTGGCCGCCGCCGAGGTGGCGGTGCGCGCAGGCATGCTCAGCGAGTACACCCACCAGCGCGTGATGGGCGTGGTCGAGAACATGAGCGCGTTCCCCTGCCCGCACTGCGGGGAACCGACCGAGATCTTCGGGTCCGGCGGCGGCGAGATCGTCTCCAGGAAACTGAGTGCGGCCCTGGACGCGGACGTGCCGCTGCTGGGCAAGATCCCGTTCGATGTCCGCCTGCGTGAAGGCGGCGACTCCGGCCGGCCCCTGGTGCTCGACGCCCCAGATGCCCCGGCCGCCGCGACGATCCGCGCGATCGCAGAGCGCCTGGCCGCGAAACCCCGCGGCCTGGCCGGGATGGAACTGGGCATCACGCCGGCGGCCCGCTCATGAACCTGCTGACTGCCTGCCCGGCCTGACACGCGCCCTCGCGGGACGGCCCTCAGGTGGCGTTGGGATCCACCGGGGGGTCGGTCGGCGATGACCGCGGCTTGGCCGACGGCGCGGGGTCGGTCAACGAGGCCAGCATCCGCCGCGGGTGCAGGTCCGCCAGCGACTGCAGGTCCTGGCCGACCGAATCGAGGTCGGCCGACTCCGAGATCTGCGACTTCGCCTGGCCCAGCGTCTGCCGGGCCTTCGCCACGAACCTGCCGGCGCTGGCCGCAGCAGTCGGCAACCGGTCGGGCCCGAACACCAGCAGGGCGAGCAGACCCAGAACCAGGAACTCACCCAAACCGATGTCGAACACCCATCCAGAGTACGTCAGCGCTGACCGAGGGTGACCTGGATCTCCTTGCCGTTGTCGAGGGTCAGCGTGATTTGGTCCCCGGGGGCGTTCTGGCGGATGTCCGTTATGAGCGAGACGGCGTCGTCCACACGCTGCCCGTTCACGGAGACGATCACATCACCGCTGCGCAGTCCAGCCTTCTCGGCTGGCCCGCCGGGCGTGACGGACTGCACCCGGGCGCCCTGGCCGGAGAAGTTGAAGTCGATCTCCGCACCGATGATCGGGGTGGCCGAGGTTCCGGTCCGGATGATCTCCTGCGCGATCCGGTTGGCGGTGTTGATCGGAATGGCGAATCCCAGGCCGATGCTGCCGGCCTGGCCGCCGGAGTCGGTACCCAGGGAGGCGATGGCCGAGTTGACTCCGATGACCTGGCCCTCCGCGTTGACCAACGGGCCACCCGAGTTGCCCGGGTTGATCGGGGCATCGGTCTGGATGGCGTTGATGAACGAGGTCTCGCCGCCGCCGGCGCCACCCGCGGTCACCGGGCGGTCGAGTGCGCTGACGATCCCGCTGGTGACGGTGCCCTCCAGGCCCAGTGGGGAGCCGATGGCGATGGCCTGGTCACCGACCTGCACCGAATTGGAGTCGCCGATCTGGACCGGGGTCAGGCCGGTCCGGTCGACCTTCACCACTGCGAGGTCGTAGTCGGCGTTGCGGCCGACCAGTTCCCCGGTCAGCCGGGTGCCGTCCTGCAGGACGACACCGATCGACCCTCCGTCCACAGCGGCCTCGATCACGTGGTTGTTGGTGAGGATGTAGCCGTCCGCACTGACCACGAACCCCGAGCCCGAGCCCGCCTGTCCTCCGCCGCTGACTTCCAGGGAGACCACACTGGGCAGGACCTCGTCGGCGATGGACGCGATCGAGCCGTCTGCGCGCGGTGACAACGCGTCCGGGTTGCTGGGCGCGTTGACGGTGACAGAGGACGAGGAACGGGAGCCCTGCGCGAGCTGATAGCCGAGCGCACCCCCTCCGACTCCGGCGAGCAATCCCGTCAACGCCGCGATCGCGATGATCTTGCCCACCCCACCGGACTTGCCCGCGGGCACGGTGGTCTGTGGCGTCACCCCGGGCGGCGGCGGGAGATAGCCGTCGGAACCGGGCGCCGGCCACGGATCAGCCGGAGCGGACTCCGGGCCCGCATAGCCCTGGTAACCCTGGTACTGCGACGGGTAGACGGTGGTGCTGTGGGTGTCCGGGTCCAGGACCTGGGTGTGCTGGTCGGGGGCTGGCCAGGGGTACGAGGTTGCCTGCCCCGACTCGTGGCCGATCTGCGGTTCTGCCCCGGCGGACGCGGGGTCGGGTGCGTCCGGCGACGCTGGTTCCGGCACGTCATCGTGCGGCATCTTCGACTCCTCATGGTCCACGACAGAACTCACGGTAACCCTCTCCCTGACCCGATTCCCCTACTGGTACCAGCATCCGGGGGTCGCTGCGCGGGTGCCAGTGGCCGGGAGTTAGGACTCGGTCAGCGCGCAGTAAGGGATCTTGGCACCGGTCGCGGTCTTTCGCGCGGGCCGGCCCCGGACACCACGGTGTGGTTGACGCCACCGCCGCGGGCCGCGGGCGGTACTGTCGGACCCATGGATGCGACCCCGACCGCCGCGACCTCCAAAGACCTGCTGGCGTTCTGCGAGAACTGGAACAGCGCCATTCTCACCGGCGAC
>DAOMFH010000092.1:0-7478 GCA_035429705.1 Actinomycetota bacterium | reverse complement strand
TCCGGCTTGCGCAGGCGCTCGCGAAGGCCGTCGGCGTGCATTTGCAGGTGCAACAGGACGCCCACGCCCCCTGGCACCCCGGCCGGTGCGCCGTTCTGTTGGTCGACGGCACCCCGGCAGGTCATGCCGGGGAGTTGCACCCGGACGTGATCGCCCATTACGGCCTGCCCGCACGCAGTTGTGCGGCTGAGATCGATCTGAGCGCACTGCTGGGGGCCGCCTCACCGGTGGCCCCGGCCCCGCGGGTCTCCGGCTTTCCCGTCGCCAAGGAGGACGTGGCGCTGGTGGTGGACCAGGACCTCAGCGCGGAGACGCTGCGCGCGGCCCTGCACGAGGGTGGCGGGGATTTGCTGGAGAGCGTGCGCCTGTTCGACGTCTACTCCGGCCCGCAGGTGCCGGACGGCAAGAAGTCGCTGGCGTTCGCTTTGCGCATGCGCGCTGATGACCGAACACTCGCCGATGACGACATCTCGTCGGTGCGTGACGGCGTGCTGGCGGCGGCTGTGAAGATGGGGGCGCAGTTGCGCGGGTGAGCCGTTGACCCCTGGCGGCTGCTGGTGAAGAAGTGGGTGTCGGATCGTCACCGAAAGGCGTCGCAGCGCAGAGCCAGGGCGGCCCGTCTACATCAACTCTTCCTCGTCGAGTTCCTCGATCGTGACCTCGCCGGCCAGCACGCGCCGCAGCACCTTGCCGGTGGCGTTCAGCGGCAGTGCGTCCACCCGGCGCACCTCGCGGGGGCGGTGGTGCGGGCCGAGCTGACCGCGGGCCCAACTGAGCAACTCCTCGTCGGTCAGGTCATCGTCCACGACCACGGCGTGTGCGATCAGCACCGATCCGTACACCGGGTCCGGACGGCCGGTCACGGCCACATCCGCCAGCCCCGGGTGGCGGCGCAGCACCTCCTCCACCTCAGCCGGGTGCACGTTCTCGCCGCCGGTGACGACCATGTCGTCGGCGCGGCCCTTGATGGTCAGCCGCCCCTGCTGGTCCAGGCAGCCGATGTCACCGGTGGGCACCATGCCCTTGACGGTTCCGCTGCTGCCGTCGGCGGCGTACTCGGCGATCGAGGTGCGGCTGCGTACGTAGATGCGACCATCCGTGCCGCGCGGGACCGTCCGGCCCTTCCGGTCGAACACCTCGACCCGCACGCCGGGCATCGGGCGGCCGGCGGTCTGCGGGTCGTCGCGCAGGTCCTCGGGGGTGGCGATGGTCGCGTAGGCCGCCTCGGTGGTCCCGTAGAGGCTGTACAGCACGTCGCCGAAGTCGTGCATGAACCGGTGGGCCAGGTCGCCCGGGATCGCCGAGCCGGACACGGCCACGCAGCGCACCGACGAGAAGTCGTAGGCCCGCTTGGTGTCGGCGGGCAGATCCACCATCCGCTTGAGGATCACCGGAACGGTGATGATCGTCTCCACCTCGTAGGCCTGGGCCAGCGCCAGGATGCGTTCGGGATCCGGGTGGCGCAGCAGGATCTGGGTGTTGTCCATGACGATCGCCATCCGGTGGTGCATCCAGCCCCAGGAGTGGAACATGGGGGCGGCCAGCAGGGTCACCGAACCTTTACGGGTGGGGAAGGCGTGCAGCAGCGCCGCCACCGAGTCCAGTGGCGCGGTGGTGCGGGCGGCGCCCTTCGGGGTTCCGCTGGTCGTGCCGCTGGTCAGGATCACGTGTTTCGAGGGAGTGCGGGGAGCGCTGACATCACCGCTCCAGGGCATGCAGTCGAGCAGGGGGATCCCGGCCGGGTCGTCCAGGCCCAGGCTGAGCACCGAGTCCGGGCAGATGCCGGCGAACTCCCGGTCGTGGATCATGATCGTGATGCCGTACGCCGCGCAGACGGCATTGACCTGCTCGGCGGTGGATCCGGTGTTGAGGTAGACCAGGTCCGCGCCGGTGCGGGCCACGGCCACGATGGACTCGGCGTAGGCCCGGGAGTTGCGGCCCAGGATGCCGACAGTCTTGCCCGGCTGGGCGCCACGGTCGATCAGCGAGTTGGTCAGGACCGTCGTGCGGTACTCCGCGTCGTCGAAACTGATCTCCTCCTGCTGCGGGTCGTCGACGTCGACGATGGCGGTCGCCTCGCCGTCGCGCACGGCGCCCAGCGCGAAACCCAGCGCCGGCGTCGTGCCCCACTTGCGGAAGGCCGTGAGCATGCGGGTGGCCACGATCGGGTTGAGCGGACGTGCCAATCCCGAGCGCAGTGCGCCGAAGGTTCCGGCCTTCGCGATATCCGCGGCGTCGGCCATGTTGCGCAACGGGTCCAGGGGACGCATGGGTCCATCTTGACGCAGGTCGCGCGGCGGGGGCCGTCACCCCATCTATGCGTATATGCGTATAGGATGTCCCGCATGATTCCGGTAGGAGTGCTCGGAGCGTCCGGTTACGGCGGTGGGGAGTTGCTGCGCTTGCTCGCCGACCACCCGGACATGCAGGTGACCCAGGTGTGGGCCAACGCCTCGGTCGGGCAGACCGTGGGTGCGTTGCACCCGCACGTCGCCACGCTGGCCGCGCTGGAGGTGACGGCCTTCGATCCGGCCGCCATCGACGTGGATCTGGTCTTCGCGGCGCTGCCGCACGCGCAGTCCGCGCAGTACGTCGGTGATCTGTCCCAGTTCGTGGTCGACCTCGGTGCCGATTTCCGGCTGAGCGACCAGGCCCAGTGGGCCAAGTACTACGGCGGGCCGCATGCCGGGACCTGGACGTACGGACTGCCCGAACTGCCCGGGCAGCGTGAGCTGATCGCCTCGTCGAAGAGCGTGGCCAACCCCGGCTGCTACGCGACCGCCATCACCCTGGCCGCCGCACCGCTGGTCACGGCCGGACTCATCGACCCCACGCAGATCGTGGTGGTGGCCGCCAGCGGCACGACGGGGGCCGGGCGCTCGCCGTCGGTGCCGCTGCTGGCCGGGGAGATCACCTCAGGGATGCGCCCCTACAAGGTGGGCGGCAGCCACCGGCACATTCCGGAGATCGAGCAGACCCTCGGTCACGGGGCCCGGATCAGTTTCACGCCGCTGCTGGCCCCCATGGCCCGCGGCATCGTGGCCACGGTTTCCGCCCCCCTGGCCACCGGCGCGGACGCCGCGGCGGTCGGGGAGGCGCTCACCGACGCGTACGCCGATGAGCGGTTCGTCCGGGTCCTGCCCGACGGGCAGTGGCCGGCCACCCAGATGACGCTGGGCACGAACAGCGCGGTGTTGCAGTGGGCGTACGACGAGCATGCCCAGCGGGTGATCGTGTGCAGCGTCATCGACAACCTGGGCAAGGGCGCGGCCGGGGCCGCGATCCAGAACGCGAACCTGATGCTGGGCCTGCCCGAGGCCGCCGGCCTGCCGGTGAACGGGGTCGCGCCGTGAGTGTGACGTTCGCCAAGGGCTTCCGGGCCGCCGGGGTGGTCGCCGGGCTGAAGAGCTCCGGGCGCCCCGATGTCGCCGTGGTGGTCAACGACGGCCCCCGCTGGGACGCCGCCGGGGTGTTCACCAGCAACCGGATCCAGGCCGCCCCCGTGCTGTGGTCGCGCCAGGTGCTCACCGACGGCCAGCTGCGCGCCGTCGTGCTCAACTCCGGTGGGGCCAACGCCTGCACCGGCCCGGAAGGGTTCGCCGACACCCACCACACCGCCGAAGCGGCCGCCGAAGCCCTCGGCATCGGGCCGATCGACGTGGCCGTGTGCTCCACCGGGCTCATCGGGCAGCGCCTGGACATGGCCAGACTGCTCCCCGGACTCAAGCACGCCCTGAGCATCGCCGGTCCGGACGGCGGACAGTACGCCGCCGAGGCGATCATGACGACCGACACCGTGACCAAGGTCAGCACGTTCGAAGCGGGATACCGGATCGGCGGGATGGCCAAGGGCGCGGGCATGCTCGCGCCGGGCATGGCCACCATGCTGTCGGTCATCACCACCGACGCGGTGATCGACGCACCCGCCCTCGACGAGGTGTTCCGGGCCTGCACCGCAACCACCTTCGACCGGGTGGACGCCGACGGCTGCATGTCCACCAACGACACCGTGATCGTCATGGCCAGCGGCGCCAGCGGCGTGCCCGCCGACGATGCCTTCGCCGCCGGGCTGCACGAGGTCTGCGCGGACCTCGCCCGGCAACTCGCCGCCGACGCGGAGGGCGCCAGCAAGCTCATCGACGTGCGGGTGGTCAACGCGGCCTGCGAGCCGGACGCCGAACAGGTCGCCCGGGCGGTGGCCCGCAGTGCGCTGTTCAAGTGCGCGATGTTCGGCCAGGACCCGAACTGGGGCCGGGTGCTGTCCGCGGTCGGCACCACGCAGGCCGAGTTCGATCCGTTGCACATCGATGTGGCGATCAACGGCGTGATGGTCTGCCGCGACTCCGGGCTCGGCGACCCGCGGGAACTGGTCGACCTGTCCGGCCGCGACATCGAAGTCGTTATCGACCTGCACGCCGGAACGGACACCGCGACGATCGTCACCACCGACCTGACCACCGACTACGTCCACGAGAACTCGGCGTACTCGACATGAACGACCTGGAGATCGCGACCACGCTGGCCGGCGCACTGCCCTGGCTGAAGGCCTTCCACGGCGAGATCGTGGTGATCAAGTACGGCGGGCACGCCATGACCGACGACGCACTGCGGCAGGCCTTCGCCGAGGACGTCGTCTTCCTGAAGCTGGCCGGCATCCGGCCGGTGATCGTGCACGGCGGGGGCCCGCAGATCACCGACATGCTCACCCGACTGGAGGTGCCCACCGAGTTCGTGGAGGGCCGCCGGGTCACCACCCCGCAGGTCATGGATGTGGTCCGGATGGTCCTGGTGGGCCAGGTCCAGCGCGAACTGGTCAGCCTGATCAACAACCTCGGCCCCTACGCCGTCGGGGTCAGCGGGGAGGACGCGCACCTGTTCACCGCGCAGGCTCGCAGCGAACATCTCGGACTGGTCGGCGAGATCACCGAGGTCCGTCCGGAGTTCGTGCACACGCTGCTCGATGACGACCTGATCCCGGTCGTGTCCACGGTCAGCCGCAGCGCCGACGGCAACACCTACAACGTCAACGCCGACTCCGCCGCGGCCGAACTGGCCGTCGCCCTGGGCGCGGTCAAACTGGTCGTGCTCACCGACGTGGCCGGCCTGTACCGCGACTGGCCGGCCTGCCAGGACTTCGTGCACCGGATCACCCCGGGCGAACTGCGCGAGATGCTGCCGGACCTGGACTCCGGGATGCTGCCGAAGATGGAGGCGTGCCTGGCCGCCCTCGACGGCGGGGTCACCCGGGCGCACGTGGTCGACGGGCGCATCGCACACGGTGTGCTCGTCGAGGTCTTCACTGACTCCGGGATCGGCACGATGGTGGTGGACCAGCCATGAGCACCACCGCTGCGCTTCAGGACCGCTGGCAGGCGGTCATGTCCGACAACTACGGCACCCCACCGGTCGCGATCGTGCGCGGGGACGGCGCGCTCGTCTGGGACGCCGACGGCAGGCAGTACCTGGACATGGTCGCCGGGATTGCGGTCAACGCCCTGGGTCACGCCCATCCCGCGGTCCGGGCGGCCGTGACCAAGCAGATGTCCGAGTACGCACACGTCAGCAACCTGGCCGTGCACCCGGTCGGCGTGGAACTGGCCGAACGTCTGGTCGCGCTGGCCGGGCGCCCGGGCAGGGTGTTCTTCTGCAACTCCGGCACGGAAGCCAACGAGGCGGCGTTCAAGGTCGCCCGGCTGACCGGCAGGCACGTCGTGCACGCCGCGGACGGGGGTTTCCACGGCCGCACGATGGGCGCGCTGTCGCTGACCGGTCAGCCGGCCAAGCGCGCCCCGTTCGAGCCGCTGGTCCCCGGCGTGGAGTTCTTCGAGTACGGGAGCCTGCCCAGTCCCGGTCCGGACAGTGCGGCGATCATCGTCGAACCGGTCCAGGGGGAGGCCGGGGTGATCCCCGCGCACTCCGGGTACCTCGGCGAACTCGCCGGGCTCGACCCGCTGCTGATCGTCGACGAGGTGCAGACCGGGATCGGGCGCACCGGAAACTGGTTCGCGTTCCAGCACGAGCAGGTTGCCCCGGACATGGTGACCCTGGCCAAGGGCCTGGGCGGCGGGCTGCCGATCGGTGCGCTGCTGAGCTTCGGCGACGCGGCGGACCTGCTGCAGCCCGGCCAGCACGGATGCACGTTCGGCGGCAACCCGGTCTCGTGCGCCGCGGCCCTGGCGGTCCTCGATGAGATCGAGACCGCCGGGCTGCTCGAGAACGTCACGGATGTGGGCACCCGCATCCGCACCAACCTGGCGGCGACCCCGGGTATCGCGCAGGTGCGCGGCGCCGGACTGCTGCTCGGCGTGGTACTCGAACAGCCGGTGGCCAAGCAGGTCGAACTGCACTGCCGGCAGGCAGGTGTGCTGGTCAACGCGATCGGCGAGACCGTCATCCGGCTGGCCCCACCCCTGATCCTCACCGCGGAACAGGCCGACACCGCGTGTGCGGTGCTGGCTGAGGCGGTGGCGCGATGAGCGTGCTGAACACCCGGGCCGCCCGCCGGGACATGATCGTGCAGATCATCCGGTCGGCCGCGGTGGCCTCGCAGACCGAACTGGTGGAACTGCTGCGGGAGCGGGGGATCGACGTCACCCAGGCCACGGTGTCCCGCGACCTCGACGAACTCGGTGCGGTCAAGATGATGTCGTCGGACGGCCGGCTGATCTACGGGGTCCCGGCCGAGGGCGGCGAGGACCGGCTGCAGGCCGACGAACTCGAGGACATCAACGCCCGGTTGATCCGCGTGGCCGAGGACACCATGGTGTCGATCGACTACAGCGGCAACCTCGTCGTGCTGCGCACCCCGCCGGGAGCCGCCCAGTACCTGGCCAGCGCGTTCGACCACTCCCATTTGCAGGATGTGGTCGGCACGATCGCCGGCGACGACACGATCCTGCTGGTGGTGGCGGAGTCGAGTACGGGCTCGGCCGTGGCCGAGCGGCTCCAACAACTCATGAAGAACCGTCGATAGGGAGAACGGCAATGTCGGACAGAGTGGTGCTCGCGTTCAGCGGCGGTTTGGACACCTCCGTGGCGATCGGGTGGATCAAGGAGGCGACCGGGGCTGACGTCATCGCGCTGGCCGTGGACGTCGGCCAAGGTGGCGAGGACCTGGAAGTCATCCGCAAGCGGGCGTTGGCCTGCGGGGCGGTGGAGGCCGAGGTTGCCGATGTGCGCGAGGAGTTCGCCGACGAGTACTGCCTGCCCGCGCTGAAGGCCGACGCGCTGTACATGGACCAGTACCCGCTGGTGTCCGCGCTGTCCCGGCCGGTGATCGTCAAACACCTGGTGGCGGCGGCCCGCCGGCACGGGGCCACCGTCGTGGCGCACGGCTGCACCGGCAAGGGCAACGACCAGGTCCGCTTCGAGGTGGGCATCCGCAACCTGGCCCCCGACCTGCGCTGCATCGCGCCGGTAAGGGATCTCGCCCTGACCCGTGACAAGGCGATCGACTTCGCCGAGCGGGAGGGCCTGCC
>DAOMFH010000091.1:0-7485 GCA_035429705.1 Actinomycetota bacterium | reverse complement strand
CCCACCACCCAGCAGCCCACCACCGGCGACCAAGCGGCCCAACCCTCGTCGCCCCCCGGCGCCTGGAACCCCGCGACTCCCGTGCCGGACCCCTGGGGCCGGCCCATCGCGCCACCACCTGCTTACCCGGTCGGGTACGGGGCCTACACGCCGCCAGTCGCCTCACCGCTGACCGGCAGCGGGATGCGGCCCCTGGCCGGGCTGTTCTCCGACGTCGGCCGCATCACGCGGCGGGCCTGGTGGCCGATCATCGGGATCTCAGTGCTCATCTGGACGGTCGTGACCGCGATCCTGGTCGCGGTCGGCGTCGCGCTGGTGGACCTGCCCGCCCTGCGGCACGGCTTCGACGTGCTCGGCGCCGCGATGGAGAACCCGGACGGGCAGCCCAGCCAAGCCCAGTTGGATGAACTGGCCAACAACTTCTCCCAGGCCTTCAGCCATCTGCCCGTGGCCGGCTGGGCGGTGCTCGGCACGCTGCTCTGGCTGCTCATGCTCCTGGCCAGCACCGTCCAGATAGGCGCGGTGAGCCGACTGGCCATGGACGCGACCTCCGCCGGCCGCGTGACGTGGGGCGCTGGTTGGCGCTCGGGCTTCACGGCCGGCCTGCGCCTGTTCGGGTACTACCTGCTGCTCCTGTTCGTGGTCGGCGTGCTGTTCGTCGTGATCACCGCGATCGTCGTGCTCACCTGGCAGTTCTCGCCGGCACTGGCCGTGATCATAGGCCTGCTCGCCTTCCTCGCCGTTGTCATCGTGTCCATCTGGGCGACCGGGCGACTGGTTCCGGTGGTGGCCCAAGCGGTCGTCGCCAGAGGCGCACTGCGGTGGTCCTGGCGGGCGACGCGCGGCAAGTTCTGGGCCGTCTTCGGGCGCTACCTGCTGTGGTCGCTGGCGGCCTCGGTCGTGATCAACATCCTGACCACGATCGTGAGCGTTCCGGTCAGTCTCCTGTTCCTGGGCTCGGCGGCCACGCAGGATCCTTCGACGTCGATGGGATGGGCGCTCACGCTGCAACTGCTCCTCACCCCGTTCAGCATGGCCACCGCCGCGATCATCATGGTGGGCATCGTGCCCATCTGGCGGGATCTCACCGACCACCCCGTGTACCGCTCGATCGACGAGAACGGCCAGCCGATCCCCGCCCCGGGGAAGTGACTGGTTCTTCGGATTCTCTCCGGCCAGCCGCCCTGCGCCGGGCGCCTCAGTGCGGCAGTGAACTGGCCGTGGTCTCGGCCAGCAGGGCGTCGCGGTGCACCTCCCGTTGCGCCAGCAGGGAGATCACCGGATCGAGGTCGGCGTCCCGGCCGATGGCTGCCGCCAGCACGTGCGGAAGGTCGGCGCGGTAGTCGTGCCCCACGGAGCGGAACACCCCGGAGGCCTGCTGCGCCGCGAACACCAGATCGAAGGCCACCTGCCACCAGGTCAGCACCGGCCGCCAGGACATCGCCGCCGGGACGTTGCGCCCCCGGCTGCGCAGCCAGGCCGGGGGCCTGAACGCGAGGGCGGCGTCCCAGTGGGCCACCGGATCCGCATCGTGGTCCAGGAACCACAACGTCGCCTGCTCAGCACCGGTCAACTGCTGCCAACGGTCCAGGTGCACCACGTCCGGACTGTGCAGCAGGTCGTTGCGCAGTGAGCGGCCCCCGGGGGTGCCCACACAGATCACCGCATCGAGTCCCCGCACCCGGGCCGCGTCATCCACCCGTGACGGCTCGTAGCGCAGGGCGTCCTGGGCCACCTCGGCGCCCAGGCTCTCCCCGTACAGGAGCACCCGCGGCTGATGCGCCGAGCCGGCCACCCGGGTGGCGATCCGGTCGAGCAGAGTCCGGACCGTGCGGGCACCTGACGGCACCTTGGCCAGCGACCACATGGAGGGCAACACGCCGTACTGGATGGCCACCGTCGCGCAGTCGCCACCCGTGAGGCACTCGAACGCCTCGGCCGCCACGTAGTCGGCGTAGCCGGAGCCGGCCGGGCTCATCACCAGCAGGTTGGACCGGCCCAGGCCACCGAGCCGCTCGAGTTCGGCCATCGCCAACTCGACCCGCTGCTCGACGGTGGGAGCCGACCGCACCCCCACGTACACCCGCACGGGTTCTTCCGCCTCGCCGGAAACCGTGCGGATCTGCTCGGCCGGCGTGCGGAACCACACGAACCGGCGACCGTCGCGGGCCAGGGTGTCGTAGTCGACCAGGGATCCGGGACCGCCGGACACGTACGGCGATCCGGGCGGACGAGTCAGCGGCGGATCGGCCCGCAGGCCGGTGGCCCGCAGATCAGCCAACTCCCGTGAGAGCGCGGTACCGAGCAGGCCGGCCAGACCAGCCCCGGCCGCCGTCGCCACCGCGGCCGTCCAGAGCGGCGCCGGGCCGCCGTAGCGGGCGGCCAGCGACGCCCCAGCGTAGGTGCCGAGGCGGGCGGACACGCGTGGGACACGGACAACGGCCAGGCCCGCCACAACACCGGCGGCCAGCCCCAGTGGGGTGTTCTGTGGACGCGGATCCCAGTCGGGGAACGATCGCCGCTGGGAGCGCACGTGCACCACGGCCCGTACCCCCGCCACGGCCAGGGCCGCCGGCACCAGCCACTTCGGAGCGCGTACTGGCACGGCCGGGGCGGCAGCCGCGGCCAGACCGGTCGTGGCCACACACGCACCGGTGACCAGCGCCTGGTGCAACGTGTTCCGGGGGACCAGGGTCGGGCGCAGCGACTCGACAGCGCCCCAGACCATGGCCAGCTTCTGCAGGGACTTCACCAGGCCATTCTTGCGATCGTGCCTCGGGTGCCCGGATTTGCCTTCGGCATCGTGGCACGCCACCCTCGACTCGTGACCAGGAAACTGACCGCTGATGAGATCCACACCCAACTGGCCGACCTGCCCGGGTGGCAGGGCGACCCGGCGGGGCTGCGCAGATCCGTGCAGTTTCCCGACTTCCCAACCGCGATCAGCGCGATCGCCGAGGTCGCCGAGGTCGCCGAGGAGATCGGCCACCACCCGGACATGGATGTCCGCTGGCGCACGATCACCTTCGCACTGACCACGCACGACGCGGGTGGTGTGACACAACTGGATGTGGAATTGGCCCATCGGATCTCGGCGATCGCGGCATCCTTGTTGCCATGAGCCAGCCCAAAGCCTTCCAGCGACTGCTCGACATCGCGCTGGCCCTCACCGCCGCCGGCCGCGTCGGGCTGACGACGACCACCCTCATGGCCCGGGTGGGTTACCGGGAAGACGATGTGAGCAAGCGGGCCATGATGCGCGACCTGGACGACCTGCGCGCGGCCGGGCTGATCATCGACAACGAGGCGGATCCCGGCGAGGACGCCCGCTACGTCCTGCGGCCGGGAGACCTGCGCATGCGGGTGGAGTTCACCGCCGAGCAGCGCACGGCCCTACTGGCCGCGCTGGCCGCGGCCAGTGCCCACGGAACCGTCGCGGTGGAGCGAAGGCCACTGCCGGTGGATCTCGACCGGGTCAGGGAGGCGGTGCGGGCCCGTTGCGTCATGTACTTCGACTACAACGGCAAGGCCCGCCAGGTCGATCCCCTGTCCTGGCAGTGGTCGGGGCACGATCTCGTGGTGACCGGATGGGAGCGCAGCACACAGATGCTCAAGAGTTTCGCCGTGGTGCGAATGACCGGACTGGAACTCGGCCCCCCCGACTCGGCGAACCTGCCCGCCGATGTGCGGCGGCCCGGGCTCGACCCGATCACCTGGGAGGTCGACCCCCCGCTGCGGGCGGTGCTCAACTGTCCGGGCTTCACCGACGACACGCTCGCCCTCGTCGGTGGTGAGGTGGCCGGCGACGAGGTGCATGTCACCGTCACGAACCGGCTGATCTTCCTGGCCAGGGTCGTCGAACTCGGCTCCCGGGTGCGACTGACGGCACCGCAGGAACTGCGCGACGAATTGCGCGCCCTACTGGTGGCGGCGCAGTGAACCAGACCAAGGCCGGGCAGTCGTTCCTGCGCCTGTCCAAAGTGCTGAACCTGCTGCACGCCCATCCCCGGGGCCTGAGCATCGGCTATCTGGCCGACCAGGTGGGAGTGCCCGAGGCGAGGCTGCGCGAGGAGATTCTCGACTTCTACACTGCCGACGTCCTGGGGGTCCGGCCCGACACCATCGTCTTCGTCTCCGCCAGCGGGGACGAACAGGATCCCGCGCTCGCCGAGGTGGTGCGGGTGGTCTCGGACGAACCGAGTGCCGAGCTCGGCGTCCAACTGCTGTCGCCGCAGCAGTGGTTCGAGGTGTATGAGACGGCTGCTCAGGTGGCCAAGATGCATCCCACGGATCTCGCCCTCACCGGGGCCGTCGCGATCATCCGCGACCGGATCCTGGAAGGGATGCCGCAGCGTCCCGACAGCGACATCGGCCGGACCCTCGCCGAGGCTGTGCAGCACCATCGTGTCCTGCGGATCGAGTACTCCCGGGCCTGGAAGCCCGGCCTGGTCGAGCGCACGGTGTCCCCACTGCGTCTGGTGGAGACCGGCCGGGGATGGGAACTGGACGCACTGCAGGACGACGACGAACTGCGGACCTTCATCATCGACCGGATCCGATCCGTCACGGTGACCTCCGGGACCTTCGACCCGCCGGCGGGCATCGAGGAGCGCCTGGCCGGCCAGCGCCGGTCGACGACGGTCGACGTCGTGGTGCCCACCCGGTACCAGTGGGCCGTCGACCGCTACGCCGAGAGCACCCGGGTGATCGAGAGCGACGAGGGGGACATCTGCATCCGAGCGGACTTCCTGCCGCCGGTCGACGAGCGGGTGGGCCTGATCCTGATCACCGCGCCGGACTCGTTCGTCATCAGGCCCGACGAGTTCAAGGACGCCGGCCGACGGATGGCCCGGGTCCTGCTGGCCCACCACGGGCTCGACTGAGCACGGCCCACTGTCCGCGATGCGGCAACGGGCGACCGGCTCGCCCGACGGGCAATGGCAGACTGTGCGCATGCACATCGCCAACGACGTCACCGCGCTCATCGGGAACACCCCCCTGGTCCGCATCAACCGGATCAACGACGGCGCGGCGGCCACCATCGCGGCCAAACTGGAGTTCTACAACCCCGCCAGCAGTGTCAAGGACCGGATCGGCGTCGCCATGATCGACGCGGCGCAGCAGGCCGGGCTGATCGGGCCGGACACCGTCATCGTGGAGCCGACCAGCGGCAACACCGGGATCGCCCTGGCGATGGTGTGCGCGGCCCGGGGGATCAAGTGCGTGCTGACGATGCCGGAGACGATGAGTCACGAGCGGCGCATGCTGCTGCGGGCCTTCGGCGCCGAACTGGTGCTCACACCCGGGCCGGAGGGGATGGCCGGCGCGATCGCCCGGGCCGAGCAGTTCACCCGGGAAGATCCCAACTACTTCATGCCGCAGCAGTTCACCAACCCGGCCAACCCGGCAATCCACCGGGCGACCACCGCCGAGGAGATCTGGAACGACACCGACGGCCAGGTGGACATCGTGGTGTCCGGGGTGGGCACCGGCGGAACGATCACCGGCGTCGGCCAGGTGCTCAAGGAACGCAAGCCGGATGTGCGCATGATCGCCGTCGAGCCCACCGCCTCACCGGTACTGTCCGGCGGCACGAAGGGTCCGCACCCGATCCAGGGCATCGGTGCCGGGTTCATTCCGGAGGTACTGGACACCTCCGTCTACGACGAGGTCGTCCAGGTGGAGGCCGATGACGCCATGACCATGGCCCGGCGCAGCGCCGCCGAGGAGGGCCTGCTGGTGGGGATTTCCTCCGGTGCCGCCTTGTGGGCCGCCGTCCAGGTGGCCAAGCGCCCGGAGAATGCCGGGAAACTCATCGTGGTGATCATCCCCAGTTACGGAGAGCGCTACCTGAGCACCGCGCTGTTCGCCGACCTCAAGACCTGAGCCGGTACCGGGGGTCAGATCCCGGCACCGTCGCTGAACGTGTCCACCTGGGTTCGCGCCTGCGTGACGAAACTGCCCGGGGGCAGGTCCTCGGTGACCCAGACCCCACCGCCGATTACCGATCCGGCGCCGATCGTGATCCGGCCCAGTACGGTCGCGCCCGAGTAGATCGTGACGTCGTCCTCCACGATGGGATGCCGGGGCATGCCCTTCGGCACCCCGTCCAGCTTCTTCGCGCCAAGTGTCACGTGCTGGTAGAGACGTACCCGGTCCCCGATGATCGCCGTCTCACCGACCACCACTCCCGTTCCGTGGTCGATGAAGAACCCGCCCCCGATGGCGGCGGCCGGGTGGATGTCGATGCCGGTCTCGGAGCGGCCCAGCTCCGCGATGACCCGGGCGATGAACGGCACCCCGAGCCGGTGCAGCTGGTGGGCGATCCGGTGATGCATCATCGCGTGGACGCCCGGGTAGCAGACCAGCACCTCCGCGATGCTGCGAGCCGCCGGGTCACCCCGGTAGGCCATCTCGATATCGGTGTCCAGCAGGTCGCGGATGGTCGGCAGTTCCTTGGCCAGCAGCGCCACGATCTGATCCGGATCGGCCCCGTTTCTCCCCCCGGCCCGCCGCTGGAACGCCAGCTCGACGCCGACCTCCCCGCTGAGGCTGCCCAGTGCCGACTCCAGCATCCGCCGCACGTACCCGTTCACGTCCGGTCCGCACATCCCGATGCGCTGCGGGAACAATGCCTTGATCAGGTGGTCCGTCACCTGGGACAGCACCTCCCGCGACGGCAGGTCGCCGTAGTCGTCGCTGCGCAGCGCCGCCAATGCCGTCAGAACCTCGTTGTCCGCTCTCATCCCACGAACCTCCCGGGCACACCCGGGCGCAGCGCGTGCGGTCCGCTGAACGTCTCGACCGCCGCCACCGTGAACATCCTGTAGCGCATCCGGCTCCTCCATACCTGTACCGCGTCAGCCTATCCCGAATCCGGCGGCACGCTTCTTGGAGCGCACAGCGCCCAGCCCGCAAAGCGCCCAGCCCGCGCAGCGCCCCGGCGCGCCGCCCGCCGCCGGCACCCGGGCCGCGCCACCATGGGCAGCGTGCTGCACCTGCGCGTCTACTCGCCGACGGACCTGACCGATCGGGCCACCCGGATCCTGTCCTCCTCGAGTGTGGTCACCAGTCTCGCGGTTGTGCGCGGGGCCGGGGTGCGTCCCGCCGGCGACCTGCTCATGGCCGACATCCCCCGCGAGGCCGCCAACGAGGTCATCGACGAGTTGCGGGGGCTCGGCCTGCCGGACGATGGCGCGATTCAGATCACGGGTGTCCCGACCTGGATCTCCCGCAACGCCCTGGCCGCCGAGGCCGACGCCCCGGGTGCCGGTTCGGACGCGGTCGTGTGGGCGGAGGTCACGCAGAAGGCGTACGAGGACACCGAGTTCTCCTGGGCCTACGTGGCATTCATGATCATGGCCACACTCATCGCGAGCATCGGGATCGTGCTGGACTCGCAGATCCTGATCATCGGGGCCATGGTCCTCGGCCCCGAGTTCGGTGCCATCGCCGCGCTCGGCCTGGCTCTCGTGCGGCGCCGCC
>DAOMFH010000090.1:2559-7526 GCA_035429705.1 Actinomycetota bacterium | reverse complement strand
AGAGGAATCACCAGCAGGGCCGCGAAGCGGGGTCGAAGCATGGGTCTCACCCTAACCACGCCGGTGTCCCCGCCCTTCACATGGATGCGATCAGCCGCTCGACGCGCTCGTCCACGCTCTTGAACGGGTCCTTGCACAGGACAGTTCGCTGGGCCTGGTCGTTGAGCTTGAGATGGACCCAGTCGACGGTGAAGTCGCGCCGCTTCTCCTGGGCGCGCCGGATGAAGTCCCCGCGCAGTTTCGCCCGGGTCGTCTGCGGTGGGAGACTCTTCGCCTGGAAGATCTCGATGTCGCTGGATGCCCGCGCCACCAGACCCTTGCCCTGGAGCAGGTGGAACAGGCCGCGTCTGCGGCTGATGTCGTGGTAGGCGAGATCCAATTGCGAGATGCGGGCGTCGGTGATCGACAATTGGTGCTTGGCCATGTAGCGCTCGATCAACTGGCGCTTGATCACCCAGTCAATTTCGGTTGCTACGTCCTGCAGTCGCTGCGAGTCGATGGCGTCCAGGGTCCGCGTCCACAGGTCGACCACCCGCCAGGACACACTGCGGGGGTCGTCGAGCAGTCCGCCCGCCTGCGCGAAGGCCCGCACCCGGTCGAGGTACTCCCGCTGCATGTCCAGTGCACAGATGCTGCGCCCGGTGGCCAGCCGCACCGGTTTGCGGCCAGTGGGATCCTGACTGATGTCCCGGATGCTGCGGATCGGGTTCTCCAGCGTGAAGTCGCGCAGCGACAAGCCTGCCTCCAGCATGCGCAGGACGAGGTCGGTGGAGCCGACCTTCAGCAGAGTCGTGGTCTCACTCATGTTGCTGTCGCCCACGATGACGTGCAGCCGGCGGAAACGTTCGGCATCGGCGTGCGGCTCATCACGCGTATTGATGATCGGCCTGCTGCGGGTCGTGGCGCTGCTGACCGACTCCCACACGTGCTCCGCACGCTGACTGACAGTGAAGATCGCGCCGCGCGGGGTCTGCAGGACCTTGCCCGCACCACAGATCAACTGCCGGGAGACGAGGAACGGGATGAGGACCTCGGCCAGCCGGAAGAACTCCCCCTGCCGGCCGACCAGGTAGTTCTCGTGACAGCCGTAGGAGTTGCCCGCCGAGTCAGTGTTGTTCTTGAACAGGTAGATGTCCCCCAGAATCCCCTCCCCGGCCAGCCGCTGCTCGGCGTCGACCTGCAGGCCCTCGAGGATGCGTTCGCCGGCCTTGTCGTGGGTGACCAGTTGTCGCAGATCGTCGCACTCCGCGGTCGCGTACTCGGGATGGGAGCCGACGTCGAGGTAGAGCCGGGACCCGTTGCGCAGGAAGACGTTGGAACTGCGCCCCCAGCTGACCACCCGCCGGAACAGGTAGCGGGCGACCTCGTCCGGGGACAGTCGTCGCTGCCCCTGGAAGGTGCAGGTCACGCCGTACTCCGTCTCGAGGCCGAAGATCCTGCGAGACATGCCGGTCACCTCAGTCGCCGTTCAGCAGTCCGGCCAGTTCCTGCCCCGTCAACCGGCGGAAGGCCCGGCGGGGTCGGGTGCGGTCCAGCACGGCCACCTCCAACTGCTTCTCGGTCAGCGTTCGGGGGCCCTGCGCGCCCTGTTCGGCGAGCGCGCTCACGGCCATCGCCAAGACCTCCCGCAGACTCAGGTGTGGCGCCCAGCGCTCCTGCAGTTGGCCGGCGATTGCCTCAGCCGCGCCACCCATGGCCACGAAACCGTGCTCATCGCCGACCGATCCGTCGAATGTCAGCCGGTACAACTGATCGGACTGCTCCTCCGCGCCCACCTCGGCCACGACGATCTCCACCTCATACGGCTTCTGCGCCTCGGTGAACACCGTGCCCAGAGTCTGCGCGTAGGCGTTGGCCAGGCCCCGGCTGGTCACATCCGCCCGGTCGTAGCTGAAGCCGCGCAGATCCGCGTAGCGCACACCGGCCACTCGCAGGTTCTCGAACTCGTTGTACTTGCCCACTGCCGCGAAGGCGATCCGGTCGTAGATCTCACTGATCTTGTGCAGCGCCCGCGAGGGGTTCTCGGCGACGAACAAGATGCCCTGGTCGTACTGCGCCACCACTACCGACCGGCCGCGGGCGATGCCCTTGCGGGCGTAGTCCGCCTTGTCCTTGATGACCTGCTCGGGCGATACGTAGAACGGCATCGTCATGGTGCGTCACTCCCGTCCGCGGTCGCCACCGGCCCGTCCGGCCGGCGGTATCGCTGGGCCACGACCAGGTCCATCAGCGCCTCGAGGTCGCTGTCGGGAACTCGCTGCGCGCCGGAGGCATCGACTGTATAGACCACGGGGAAGATGCGCCGGGTCAGGTCCGGACCGCCTGTCGCGGAGTCGTCATCGGCGGCGTCGTACAGGGCCTGGAGACAGACGGTCACGGCCGCACGCTGGCCCTGGTCGCCCCGGTAGAGCTTCTTGAGTGAGCCCCGGGCGAAGGGACTGCCCGAACCGATCGCGTGGTACTCGTGCTCCTCGTACCGTCCGCCGGTCAGGTCGTAGGAGAAGATCCGGCCCTGCCCCGCGCCCTGGTCGAAACCGGCGAACAGCGGCACGACCATCAAGCCCTGCATCGCCATCCCGAGGTTCCCGCGGATGAAGGAGGCGAGCCGGTTCGCCTTCCCCTCCAGGGACAGGCTCGTGCCTTCGATCTTCTCGAAGTGCTCGAGTTCGGTCTGGAACAACCGAACCATCTCCACCGCCAGCCCGGCCGTGCCCGCGATGCCGACCACCGAGTATTCGTCGGCGGGGTACACCTTCTCGATGTCCCGCTGGGCGATCATGTTGCCCGCCGTCGCCCGGCGATCCCCTGCCATCACCACGCCGGTGGCGAACTGGCAGGCCACGATGGTGGTGCCGTGCGGGACGTCGATCTGGGCGGCGCTGCTGACCCGGTTGAACCACGCCGGGTCGTGCTCGGCCAGGAAGTCGGCGAACGACGACCCCGGCCGCAGGAAATGCGGGGGCAGTCCCGATGCCTGGGTCACTGGCCGCCCTTCTGCACGAAACTCGCGACGAACTCCTCGGCGTTCTCCTCGAGCACGTCGTCGATCTCGTCGAGGATGGAGTCCACCTCCGCATCGAGTTCGGCCTTGCGTGCCGATGCCGCCTCGAGACTGTCATCCACCGCGTCCTCGGCCGGGCGAGTGCTCTGCGGGCGCTGCTTGTGCTGCTGACCTTCTGCCACGGGACACCTCCTAGCTCCGACTCTAGAGCGTAGCCCGGCCGATCGGCATCTGCGCTCATCGTGGTGCGCCGGGATAGCCTGGGTGGATGAGCGTGACGCGGATCATGGGTATCGAGACCGAGTACGGGGTCTCCTCCCCTGGCCACCCCCACGCCAACTCCATGCTGATGTCCGGCCAGGTCGTGGCGGCGTACGATCGCGCGACGCACCCGCAGCGAAACACCCGCACGCGATGGGACTACGAGGTGGAGACACCCCTGCGGGACGCCCGCGGGTTCGACATGAGCAAGGCCGAGGCCGACCCGTCGCAACTGACCGACGACGACGTCGGGATGGCCAACGTCATCCTGACCAACGGCGCGCGACTCTACGTCGACCACGCCCATCCCGAATACTCCACACCCGAGGTGCTGACCCCCCGGGAGGCGGTGCTCTACGACCGGGCCGGCCAGCAGATCATGGCCCGGGCGGCCAGACTGGCCTCGTCCGAACCGGGTGCCCGGGAGATCCGGCTGTACAAGAACAACACCGACAACAAAGGCGCGTCCTACGGGTGTCACGAGAACTACCTCATGCCCCGCACCACCGCCTTCCCCAGCATCGTGTCGGCATTGATCCCCTTCTTCGTCTCGCGGCAGGTGATCGCCGGAGCCGGTCGCGTGGGAATCGGCCAGGACGGCCGGATCAGTGGCTACCAGATCACCCAGCGGGCGGACTTCTTCGAGGTCGAGGTCGGTCTGGAGACCACGCTGAAGCGGCCGATCATCAACACCCGTGACGAGCCGCATGCGGATCCCGAACAGTACCGTCGCCTGCACGTCATCGTGGGGGACGCCAATCTCAGTGAGTACGCGACCTATCTGAAACTGGGGATCACGTCGCTGATCCTGAGCATGGTCGAACATGGCTGGGACTTCTCGGGCTTCCGGCTGCGCCACCCGGTACGGCAGTTGCACCAGGTGTCGCACGATCCCGACCTGCGCTACCAGATGGAGCTGAGCGACGGCCGCCGCCTGTCCGCGGTGCAGATGCAGGCGGACTTCGCCGACCAGGCGCGCAAGTTCGTCGACGACCGCTTCGGCAGCGATGCCGATGATCCCACGCTGGAGATCCTGCGGGAGTGGGAAACGACCGTCGACGCGCTGCACCGGGATCCCGCGGAATTGGTGACCAGTCTGGACTGGCTGGCCAAGCGGGCGCTGCTCGACGGGTACCGCCGACGCGACCGGCTCGAGTATGGCGACGCCCGGTTGGACCTGGTGGATCTTCAATACTCCGACGTGGACCCGGCGCGGGGCTTGTGGGCGAAACTGGAACAGCGGGGCCGGCTGCGCCGGCTCACCACCGACGAGCAGGTGGAAAATGCGGTCCAGCACGCGCCGGAGTCCACCCGGGCCTACTTCCGCGGGGAATGCCTGCGCCGGTATCCGCAGCACGTGACCGCCGCCAGTTGGGATTCGGTGATTTTCGACGTTCCCGGGCACTCGGCATTGCAGCGGGTTCCCACCCTCGACCCGCTGCGCGGCACCAAGACCCATGTGCAGCCCCTGCTGGAGGCAAGTCCCACCGCCACCGACCTGATCAAGGCCTTGCAGTCGCTGGACGGCTGAATTCGCGGCTTGGCCTTCGCGAGGGGTACCAGGGGAACATCTGGCTGCTGGGCGGGACACTGTGCCTGGAGGTCCGACCCTGTGACTGGTGGCTGCCTCGGTGAGCGAACGCTGCATCCGTGAGCGAACGTGACATCGGTGAGCGAACGCTGCATCCGTGAGCCAACGTGACAT
>DAOMFH010000090.1:0-2459 GCA_035429705.1 Actinomycetota bacterium | reverse complement strand
GTGAGCGAACGTGACATCGGTGAGCGAACGCTGCATCCGTGAGCCAACGTGACATCCGTGAGCGTCAATCAGCCGGATTCCCGCTCACCGATGCTGCGGTTGCTCACCAACGTTGCGATTGCTCACGGATGCGGTGGCTCCAGCGCATGCCGCCTCCGGAGCTGGCGCCAGCCCAGCAACCGTGCCACATTCGCGCCGATGGCGCGCATGGGTTCACGGCGGGGCACACGAGGGTACGGCTGATCGGGCGGGCTCGCTACTGCACCATCCGACGCCCCGGCCGGCACCACGACCCCCGCTACTGCACCCGAACTCGGAAGCCCTTGAGTCCCTGCTCCGATCGGGTGACAGGGGCCGCCCCCCGATCGGGTGAACGGTCGCACAACGGCCTGTGCAGCAGTCGATGTCACCATCGTGCGTGGTCATGTGCTGGTTCTCGGCGCAGCCGGCCTCCTGCTCGGTCAGGTGGTCGTTGCCGGTGGCGCCCAGGCCGTGTCGGCGGTCCCGAGCGGAACGCGGCACACGGCTGCCAGCACAAGCAGCGTGAACCTCAGCATCGAGGGCGTGAGCAAGGCCCGGGTGAAGGTGCGGGGTGCTGGTGTCCGCCAGGTGGTCAGGTCCTCGACCATTCTGCGCCTACCGGTCGGCAGCTACCGGATCAGTGCCTACAAAGTCCTGCAGAGCGGCACGTCCTACAAGCCCGAGCGGCGTGTCTACCGGGTGCGGGCCACCAGCGGGCGGATCACGCTGATCGCCGTTCAGTACGTGCCCGTGTCCAAGCACGCCAGCCCGGCCGGTCTGCAGGGTTCGACCCCGGACGGACCGGTCGCCGAGATGTTCGCCCTCATCAACAAGGCCCGTTCTCAGTCGCAGCGCTGCGGATCGACGACCATGCCCGCCGTCCCGCCGCTGGTCTACAACTCCGACATCGCCCAGGCCGCACAGAAGCACGCCGAGGACATGGCCCGGAACGACTACTTCGATCACGACTCGCTGGACGGGCGTACGTTCGTCGACCGCATCAATGCCACGGGATACCGGGGCGACCCGGGCGGTGAGAACATCGCCAGCGGGTTCCCGACCGCGCAGGAGACCCTGACCGGCTGGCTGGACAGCCCCGGGCACTGCCGCAACCTGATGTCGCGGTTCGACCACACCGGCCTCGGCTTCGCGGTCCGCGCCGACGCCAAGTACAGCGCTCCCGTCACCTACTGGGTCCAGGACTTCGGCTTCAGCAACAACTGAACGGCCCGTCTACAGGTACTGACCGGTGTTCGCCACGTTGTCGATGGTGCGCCCGGGCTCGTCGCCCTGCTTGCCCTGCACCAGGGTCCGGATGAAGATGATCCGCTCCCCCTTCTTGCCCGAGATGCGTGCCCAGTCGTCCGGATTGGTGGTGTTGGGCAGGTCCTCGTTCTCCCGGAACTCGTCTACGCACGCGGCCAGCAGATGCTGCAGGCGGATGCCCTTCTGGCCGGTGTCGAGGAAGGCCTTGATCGCACTCTTCTTCGCGCGGGCCACGATGTTCTCCAACATCGCCCCGGAGTTGAAGTCCTTGAAGTAGAGGACCTCCTTGTCGCCATTGGCGTAGGTGACCTCCAGGAAGCGGTTCTCCTCAGCCTCGGAGTACATCCGCTCCACGGTGCGCTGGACCATCGCTGCCACGGTCGCATCGGGATTCCCGCCGTGTTCACTGAGATCATCGGAGTGCAGGGGCAGGGCGGCGGTGAGGTATTTGGCCATGATGTCCGCGGCCGCCTGCGCATCGGGCCGCTCGATCTTGATCTTCACGTCCAGCCGTCCCGGTCGCAGGATCGCAGGATCGATCATGTCCTCCCGGTTGCTGGCCCCGATCACGATCACGTTCTCCAGGCCCTCGACGCCGTCGATCTCCGAGAGCAACTGCGGGACGATGGTGTTCTCCACGTCGCTGGAGACCCCGGAGCCGCGTGTGCGGAACAGCGAATCCATCTCGTCGAAGAACACGATGACCGGCATCCCCTCGCTGGCCTTCTCCCGCGCGCGCTGGAACACCAGTCGGATGTGGCGCTCGGTCTCGCCGACGTACTTGTTGAGCAACTCCGGGCCCTTGATGTTCAGGAAGAACGACCTGCCCTGCTCGAGGCCCTCCCGCGCGGACACCTTCTTGGCCAGCGAGTTGGCGACCGCCTTCGCGATCAGGGTCTTGCCGCAACCGGGCGGACCGTAGAGCAGGATCCCCTTGGGTGCGCGCAACTCGTGCTCGCGGAAGAGGTCGGCGTGCAGGAACGGCAGTTCCACCGCATCGCGGATCATCTCGATCTGCGCGCCCAGTCCGCCGATGTCCTGGTAGTCGATGTCGGGGACTTCTTCGAGAACCAGTTCCTCGACCTCGGCCTTCGGGATGCGCTCTACGACGAATCCTGAGCGGCTCTCCAGCAGCAGGGAGTCGCCGGCGCGCAGGCGTTGGGTGCGCAGCG